>DASYAJ010000033.1:0-2471 GCA_036501405.1 Kapaibacterium sp. (SeqCode) | reverse complement strand
CGGTAACTCTATTAGTTCTACATCGATACGGCTTGCACTCAAAGCAGGGGATATGGCGAACGCAAACAATTGGCTGGGCGCGCCATACCTTTTGACAGGCCCTGTGGTTCATGGCGATGCGCTGGGCCGCGAACTGGGGTTTCCAACAGCGAATCTTTCGATTGAAGAGCATAAATTGGTGCCTGCCGATGGCGTCTATGCCGCAAGAACGAACGTGAATGGGAAACATTATCTTGCTGGCCTTAGCATTGGTTCAAAACCGACGATTTCCGAAGAAGGGAAGCGAACGATCGAAGCAGTCCTCATCGATTTTGAAGGCGATCTTTATGGCCAGACGCTTTCGCTCGAATGCCTTCGCTATCTGCGCCCACAAGAAAAATATCCGACACTCGATGCATTAAAAGCTGCGATCGCCAACGACGTTTTCGTTATCAAATCTCTCGACTTATCACTGTGAGCGATAAAATTACTTCAACAAGAATGCTCCGTATTTCCTGGAACGGTGAATGGCGAGAGATTCCACTTGCGGAAACCGATGTCACTGAAATTGGCGAGGGTCATTTTCTGGTCACCATCGAGAATCGGCAAGTCGAAGTCTTTGCGTTGCCTGATGGCCGGTTAAGCGATGGCTTGGCGCTGGACGGCACGGAGCTAAAGATTGAAACGGAACGGGAGCGGATTATTCGAGAACGATTCCAACAATCGGGACCATCGGGAACCGTTCGTATGGGAACACATGTAGTAAAGGCGCCGATGCCGGGCCTTGTCCGCTCCATCAAAGTCCAGCAAGGCGATGCGGTCGAACGCGCGACGACGGTCGTGGTGCTGGAAGCCATGAAAATGGAAAACAGCATTCTTGCCGGCGCGAAAGGCCGAATCAAAACAGTGTTTGCCACGGAAGGAAATTCGGTCGAGAAGAATGCCCCCTTGCTCGAAATCGAATCGGCCTAATTTTACTCTACTGCCGGTGGATCGCCGGTTATTATGCGCGTAACTGTTAGTGTAGCAGGGCGTTTCCATGCGTTCCAGTTGGTGGAACAATTGTACCGGCGCGGCCATCTTCAGCGGTTCATCACGAGCACGCTGAATGAAAAACGCTTGCCGAACCGCCGTTTACCGGATGCGCTTCGGAACGATCCCGCGTTTCGAAAGCTCCTTCGGGAAGTTCCATTCCCGGAATATCTCGGTTATGCAATCCGACAGCTTCCCGTCGGGGATTCTCAGGCGCTTTCTTATTTCGTAAAGGATAATCTTTACGATCGTGCGGCACTCGAACACATTTCGAACGGCGATCTTTTTGTCGGATGGGCAAGCCAATCGCTCTTCCAAATGCGGGAGGCAAAAACGCGCGGCGCGAAAGCTATTATCGAACGGGGTTCCACACATATCTCCGAGCAATACCGGCTGATAGATGAAGAACGCAAGAGGTATGGCGTTCAGCCGCCGGTCCGTTCGAGATGGGAACGGCTGCTGGAAGAGAAACAACTCAAGGAATATCACGAAGCGGATTACATCATGACGCCAAGTGCATTCGCGAGAAATAGTTTCTTAGAGAGAGGATTCCGTCCCGATAAAATATTGAAAGTCCGCTACGGCGCCGATCTTTCGAATTTTTATCCCTCGCAATCTCGCGCGGTTCCCGAAATTCCGACGATTCTTTTTGTTGGCGCGATTGGGTTTCAGAAAGGAATTCCTTATCTGCTCGAAGCGGTAAAAGCATTACGTGCAAAGGGAAAGAAGCTGCGGCTCAAGCTGATTGGACGCATCGAAAAGGAATTCGAGCCATGGCTGAACGCAAGTACTTTACGTTCCGAAATCGATGAACACATTGCTTTCGTTCCGAATACAGAACTTGTTCGACATTTTCATCAGGCCGATTTTTTCGTGCTTCCTTCGATACAGGAAGGGCTTGCGCTGGTCATCGCAGAAGCGATGGCAAGTGGCCTGCCGGTCATTGCCTCAAACCATACAGGCGCGGAGGAATTTATCGAGAATGGCAAAAATGGAATTATTATAGAATCTGCAAGCTCCGAAGCACTGATAAAGAGCATCGAAGAACTGCTGGTGGAACAAGAATTTCGATTAACATTAGGAGAACAAGCTGCGAACAGTTCACAAACTTTTTCGTGGGAGGCCTATGGTAAGGAAATTGAAAAAACCTACAAAAATATTGTAGATCCATCCGCAAAGTCCACCTCGTCGAACGAGAACGAGCAATCCTCGTTCTACAACGAATACTGGAACCGTTCCTCTGGCTGGACGCCCACGCACAGCTTTAGCGAGGAGCAGCTCACAATTCACTTTAAGAAGAAAGGGAATCTTGTGTTCCCGCAATCGGCTTCGGTCCTGGATGTCGGCTGCGGCGATGCCTCGAATTATGAAGCGTGGCTCGTCGGTCAGGTGCGCGATCTCAAGGCGATTGACATTAGCGAAACGGGGATCGCCCATGCCAAAGCGATGGGGCTGGATGC
>DASYAJ010000032.1:0-6978 GCA_036501405.1 Kapaibacterium sp. (SeqCode) | reverse complement strand
GTGAAGCGATATTGGTATGGCCCATCGGCGAACTTCGACAGGTCGAGTTCCGCGAGATAGTCCGCCGGTTCCCGCACGGTATCGACAATGGTAAGCGGCTGCGCGGTATCGACGACGCTCAGAAGCTGCACCTTTGCTTCGCAGGTCTGCGCGACGGAATAAGGAATTGAAAGCCGGTCCGAAACATCCGAAATGGTTTCATGCCCAAGATTGAACTTGATCGGGTCGCTCTTCAGGATAATATGCTCTTCGATAAAGCGGGAAAAATCGTCGTAGAAATCGAGCACCGCGCCGCTTTCGAGCTGAAGAATGTATTCTCCTTTCGCGAGCGGCTCATCTGCGAGGCGAAGAAAGACCGGCTCCCCTGCTTTTGCTTTGAATTCTTTATGGAACCGTTCCAGGCGTACACTGGCATCCGTGTGGTTCGATTCGATCGTCCGCTCGATAATCACAAAGTACCTCATGGAGTCGGGGCTGTTCTTGTCCGGCAGTGGAAGAATGCCGATATTGATTGTGTACGAAGCTTCGTTCCCATTCAGGGCCTTCGAAAGATTGCTGACAACGGGCAGCGCCAGCGGGGTGCGTGCCGTGCCGATATAGTACATGATCGGCTGTTCTTTCAGTCCGTGTTCGGAGGTATCGGGACCGGTCGCGGCGTGGCTATAGTAATGGGGCTGCAGATGAAAGCTCGATTCGTAAAGCGCTTCTTTGGACGTGGCGCTCAGACGTGCATAATCGGCCTCGGTGCGCACGATCTCCGGCTTGAAATCGGGGCCGGCTTCCTCCCACTCTTTTCGAATGCGGTCGTTGATGAGTTCTTCGATCGAAGCATCGTTTGGATTGATCGCGGCATTTTCGGCTTGCGCAATGTTCGACTGCGCGAATGCCGAATTGTTCGGGAACGCGAGAAACAAAACGGGCAAGAGCAGCACGGGCAAGAGAACGATGCTCAGCCTCATAGAAAAAACGCTCGCGAATGCGCGATGGAGGAGTCGCTGCACGGAATAGTCAAAAAATAACAGCCCGATTTTAAACAGCCGGTTACATACGGTCGCGACTCGTCACGACGACTTCATTCTTTGCGGAATTGATCGCTTTGGTGAAACGCTGCGAGAGCATGACATCGGCAGGATCGGCCACAGATGCGGCAGGTGTGCTCCTCGCCGGTGTTTGCGCCAGCGTACCGCTCGGTGAGGGCGAGGTGGCCGGGCGGGAAGCTTTCTCTACTTTCTCTATATGAATGTCCCGGCGAGCAACGGTATGCGCTTTTTCGAGAACGGGATTCGTTTCGTCCGTCTCGGAAGCAATCGGAAGCACATCTGCTTGTTGGGGTTCCATACTCGGAACCGTAATGGAACTCTGAGCGACGAGCGGCTTTGCAGCATGGCGGCCTTCTCGTTGGCCGGTAAACCATGCGCCCAGGAGGAGCAGCATACCAAAGGCAGCATAGGATACGCGGCGAGTCCAAAGCCCGGTGCGGCGTTCCGCAGCAACGGTAACAATGGAATCTTTATCGCGCAGGAAGCCCGCTCCAACCGTGCGACGCGGTTCTTTTTCGAGCGCTTCCATCATTTGCTCGATGCGCGCGCGGGTGCGGCTATCGAGTTCGTCCGAAAGCTGGAAGCGTTCGTCTTCACGCGTCATCCGAATCGCGCCGCGAACGACGAGATACTCGCGCAGGAGCGTGCGCGCTTCTTCGGAATGGGCGAGCCGGTCGAATAAGACCGTTTCGAGTTCCTTGCGAACGAGCTCGCCATCGAGGTACTGTACAATCAGTTCTTCGGTTGTGGAAACAGGAGCTGCGGCCCCGTGATTATTCGTCTTCATAAGTTCTCTGTCGTAAGTTCTTTTTTCGGCGTTATGCCGATTTTGTTTCGTTCCCTTTCGGTCCGTTGGCGTCTCGGTCGCCGCTTGCGTCGGTATCGAAGAGCGGCACCAGCATTTTTCGCAGCTTTGCCTTTGCGCGGAAAATGCGAATCCGCACGGTGGACATCGATACGCCAAGCACTTGCGCGATTTCTTCGTATCGAAGTTCCTCATATTCGCTGAGCGTGAGCGCCTCGCGAAATTCGTCCGGCAGCTTTGCAATTGCGGCAAGGAGCAGTGCGACCTGTTCCGTTTTCGACATCCGTTCCAGCGGATCGTCCGTGAAGGCAATGGCCTGTCGGAGTTTCTCCGAAGAGTCGGCATCGGTCGAAAGGTCCTTCGAGCGATCGGTGCTATCGTGATCGCGCCAGAATTTTCGTTTCGCTGTCAGGCACGAATGCCGGGTCACGGTAAAAAGCCACGGCTTGAAATCGCCGCCAGTGAACGTATGGCGATACTGCACGAGCCGAAGAAAAACGTCCTGGAACGTATCTTCGACCATTTCGCGCGACATTCCAACGCCCAGCAGCACATGCGCGCAATAGGCATAGATGCTCGATTTATACCGTTCGTAGATCGCGAGAAACGCTTCGTCATTTCCTTCGCGGTATTGAAGGAAGAGCAGTTCATCGCTCGGATCGCCCTGATATCCGAGTCCGGCTGCCAGCGGATGCACTTTGTGTTTATCAATGAACGCCCCCAGCCCGCGCGCAGGCGAAGCATCGGTCTTACGACGCGTGGCTTCGCGGTTGGCGTGGGTAAATAGCTGCTGTTCCGGCACATCGGAATCCCCGGAGGCGCTGCGCGACGCATCGTCGCGCTCGAAATCTTCGCGCTCGTCCTCGGGCCGATCGAACCGTTCCTCGTGCATTTGCCTCTGTGCGTTCTGCATGAACGTCATGCGGAATAATTCATTCGATAAGCGAAGAAATCCTCAAGAAAGTTTAAATCGTCGCTCATCGTCCCTGTCAATGTCACTTCAAAAAAGAAATCTTGATTTTCTTCTGGAAACCATTCATCGCATGAGGCAAACTGGCCGAAGCCAGCAGACTCCCACATAGTAATAATCTCACTCGAAGAAAATAATTACACCCCGCGAGCAAAAAAAATGAAAATTCTCAAAAAAGAATTTCCACGCCGGCAATGTAAAATTAAGCGATGAAGAGAAGGAAATGGAAGTGACAATGAAGTGACAGAATTTTATTCGAGACCGTTCCTGCAAGGCCGAGCTGTCTTAATTTCGGACGCGGCATTCCGAAAAATCCTAGACAAACTTCCACATTTTTCCCCACTCTCTACGTTTTCTGCTACATTTAGGTGCTTTTGCTTTCTTAGCGCGAACGCATGTCTCAAATTGCAACATTACAGTGCTATCATTGTTCGATTTTGCAGATTCGGAACGATATTGCTCCTACACGTTCTGAATCGATGAGAAGAGAATCGACAATCGGCCATCGCTGCCTTATTAGTTTGACCTCGGCGGCTTTGCCTCATAGTTCAGCCACAGTTAGTTTACCAACGCCACATAATGATTACCTCAAAGTCTTCTTCCACGCATTCGGCACGAGCGCCGAAACGGAAGACCGTATCGCATACCGAAAAAGCCGCGCCCGTACGACCCAGCTTTTCCTCGAAGCACCCGTTCACCAATGGGCATGCTAGTACGAATGGGCATGCCAGTACGAATGGCCACGCCCAAACCAATGGACATGCCAGCACTAATGGACATGCCAGCACCAATGGTCACGCGCGCACCAATGGCCACGCGGGGCTAGGCGCAGCAGCGCGTGCTTCTACGGCGCGTGCGTCTGCGGCGCGTGCCTCTTCGCACGCTCCTTCAGCGCACGGTTCCACCGCATCCGTCTTGCGCGCACCAATCCAACCGCTTCCCGCGCCGCCGACCAACAGGAACGGTTCCCACGCCACACTCGGGCGGGTTCCCGTCGCACCGATCGAATCCGCGCTCACTCCGGAACATGTCGCGCCAATCTTGATTGTGGACGACGAGCCATTCGTCGCGGACCTTCTCTATCACTGGGTCCACACCGTGTGGGATTATCCCGCGATTGTCGTCAACGATGGCGAATCGGCGATCATTGCCATGCGCGAACACCATCCCCGGCTCGTGCTGCTCGATGTGCATTTGCCTGACCTGAATGGCATCGATGTGCTCCGCGCCATGAAAAGCGCGGACGAATTCCTTCCCGTCGTGATGATCAGCGCGGAGGATAACATCGCGACGGCCGTCGAGGCGCTCAAAAGCGGCGGCTACGATTACGTCACCAAGCCGATCAATACCGATCGCTTGCAAGTCATCATTCGCAATGCGCTGGCGACTTACACGTACCACGAAAAGCTTCGCACGCTTCAGCGCGAGCTGAACTATCGTTACGATTTTTCGAATATCGTTTCAGCCGATCCGAAAATGCACGACATTTTCAAGCTGATGCGCAAAGCGTGCGAAAGCGAGATTACGGTCTGCATTCTTGGCGAGTCGGGAACCGGAAAGGAACTCGTCGCGCGGGCAATCCATACCAATGGTTCCCGCGCCGACAAACCATTCCAGGTGATTAATTGCGCGGCCATCCCCCATGCATTGCTCGAATCGGAACTCTTCGGTCACGAAAAGGGAAGTTTTACCGGCGCCGCCGGGCGTAAGATCGGTAAGTTCGAAGCCGCCACTGGCGGAACGCTTTTCCTCGATGAGATCGGCGATATGGACCTGACATTGCAAGCCAAGCTCTTGCGCGCCATCCAGGAGCGCGAATTCGAACGCGTCGGAGGCACGGAATCCGTTCGTGTGGACGTCCGCATCATCTGCGCAACGAACGCGGACCTGCATGAGGCCATCCAGGATCGCCGGTTCCGCGAGGACCTCTACTACCGCATTTCCGCATTCCCGATCACGCTCCCGCCACTTCGTGAGCGACGTGGCGATATTCTGGTTCTTGCCGAAGTATTTCTTCAGCGCGCCAGCGAGCGCCACAACAAGCGCGTCACAACGATCTCCCGTGTGGCCATGGAAGCAATGCTCGCTTATCCCTGGCCCGGTAACATCCGCGAAATCGAAAGCACGATCGAACGTGCTGTGATCTTAGCCGATGGCGATACCGTCCACATGCGCGATCTTCCGCTCACCGTCCGCCAATATGGCGAAGCGGCGGAGGGAAGCAATTCCTTCGATGAAATTCAGGAATTTTTCAATCCCGCAAAGAACCGAACGGTCCTACCGCTCGAGGACATCAAGCGATTTGTCGTACACCACGCGCTGAACGCGTGTCAGGGCAATATCACGGAAGCCGCGCAAAAGCTCGATATCAGCCGCTCGACGATGTACCGGTTCCTGGAACTTTATCACATCGAGACCAAGAATGGTCTCGCCATGGTAACGGAATACGAAGAGGAACACGCGATGCAGCAAGCTGCATAGCATTGTCGTTATCGTTCAATCGCTACTTTGCGCGTTTGGACATAGCCGCCATCGGACATTCGGAGATAATACGTTCCCGAAGCCAGCGCCCCTGACGTCTAGGGTAAAGGGGAGGGGGTAAACGGCAGCGAGTATAGATTGCCGGCCAAGCGCATCGCCAGAAACTTTCCTGGCAAAGCAAGTGGGCACATTTTCCTTCCTCGGCGTGGGTTTGGGCTGACCCTCCCAGCACCGTAGAAACCTGCGTGGAAATTGGCGAAAGCTTTATTCCTTCGGAAACGCTGTCCCGGCACAGAGCTTGTACCGAGATAACTATACGAAATTTTATCGGAGAAAATATGACAACACTATCACGCATGAAAAAGGAGGCCCGGTGCCTCGGGAAGCGAGTCGCGAACATGGGCGTCGATTTGATGGAAACCGAACGCAAAATGCTACTCAAAACCGAACGGAGTATTGCTAAAAAGCTTGGCCTTCGTCCGGCGAGGGTTCTCGGTCTTCCAAAATGGGCGGCCTTCACGCTTGGCGCAGTCGCTTCGACCGGCATCGTGCTCGGCTCGATGAAAGTTGCTCGCACCATGATGTAACATCTCCCGATGGGATCACCATGGTAGAAGAGACGCTCTTTTCCGGGTACCAATCACTTTTATTATCGACGAGCGAGGCCGAGCTTGTGGTCACCACAAGTATCGGCCCTCGCATTTTATGCTATCGGCTTCGCGATGGTGAAAACATTCTCGGTCTGCACCCGGAAGCGTCGCAAAAGAACCAACTCGGCGTTTGGAAGCCTTATGGCGGCCATCGGCTTTGGGCTGCGCCGGAAGAAATACCGAGGACTTATTACCCGGACAACGATCGCGTCGAATATGAAATTCTCGATGAACATTCGGTCCGGCTCCGCGCACAAGTGGAGCGTGTGACGAAGATTCAAAAAGAAATGCGCGTCACGCTTCGTGGTTCCAATGTGACAATCGAGCACTTTATTCAAAACTGCGGCGAAAAACCGTTAGAACTTGCTCCGTGGTCGCTCACCATTCTGCGCTCCGGAGGAAAGGTGATTATTCCTCAGGAACCGTTCCGCTCGCACGACGAATATCTCCTTGCGGCGCGGCCATTGGTGCTCTGGCACTTTACGGATCTGAGCGATCCGCGCTTCCACTTCGGCAAAACGTTGATCGAACTCGAATGCAACGAACAATTCTCAGAACCGACCAAGATCGGCGCAATGAACAAGCAGTGCTGGGCCGGATATTATTCCAACAAACTCCTTTTTATCAAGGAGTTCGATTACCGGCCCGGCGCGAATTACCCCGATTACGGATCGAACTGCGAGGCCTACACGCAGGCCGGCTTCGTCGAACTCGAATCGCTCGGGCCGATGGAACTCCTTCAGCCCGGCGAAACAGCAAAGCACCGCGAAACGTGGAAGCTCCGCGAGATCGATCTTCCGATATCGGAAAAGGCACGTTCCGAAGCAATAGGAACTATGCTTGAGAACGCGAATTAGCGTGGCTGCACGTATCTTTTCGTGCTCAACTTTAGGTGCAAACTAACGTTTGCACCACATTGCAAATAGAAGTTTGCACCACCATTAAAACGGCAGATCGTCCACCGGGGCGCTTTGCGGTTCGTAGTCGGGAACCGAAGCCGGCGCGGGGGGAGAGGAACGATAATTCTGCTGC
>DASYAJ010000031.1:0-2483 GCA_036501405.1 Kapaibacterium sp. (SeqCode) | reverse complement strand
AGGTAGTTGCAACGCAGGACCCATCGGTCGGCGCGGCGGACGTGATCCAAATGACCATCCCGAAGAATCCCAACGGAACCGTTCCCTATGCCGTTACGGAAGCGGACGGCGCCGATCTCCTCTATTTTAACAACACCACGGGTAATAGTTACGAAGGCAATAGCACGCAGGGCTATTGCACAATTACCGTCACCCAAATCGACCCAACATTCGAAGGCAATTTCAGCGGACGAACCATCGGCACCTCACCTTCGGATATTCTCGATATCGCGAATGGCGCTTTTAACGCGACCTATCAATAAGGCAGCATTCCAGGCCGTCAATCAAAGCAAAAGCCCGAACCAAATTGGCTCGGGCTTTTCTAAATTAGTGCTGGTAAGATTTATGCCGGCATTGCAATGTGCGCGACTTCCGGCTTTTCCTGTGCGGTTCCAACGAAGCTCTTTTCGAGCGCCGCGATGGCCGATTCCTCTGCAATCACGGTACGCGATTTCCAAATTTCGTACATCGAGGCTTTGTCTGCCGCCGAAATCGTGAGCGTCGGGATGTTCCGTCCGCTGCGATAGACCGCATCGTTGTCGCCGGCGGTCAGCAGAATCGCCTGCTTCTTATTAAGTTGCAGTGCATTGAGAACGTCCTGCATCTGCTTCGTTCGCGGCGCGCTGAAATTAAAATCCTCGACGACGACGAACGCGCCGTTCTTCACTTTTTCCGAAAGCGCACTCTTGCGCGCAAGCTGCTTCACTTTTTTCGGCAAGCTCTTGGTGTATTTATGCGGAAGCGGACCGTGCATGGTCGCGCCGCCCGGATGCAGTCCGCTTTTGATCGAACCCTGACGCGCACGTCCGGTTCCTTTTTGGCGGAACAGCTTTTTCGTTGAGCCGGAAACCGCGCTTTTGGGCAGCGTGCTATGCGTACCCTGCCGCTGATTCGCGAGATGCGTGTCGATCATAAGCCACATCGCATGCTCGTGCGGCTCGATGGCGAAAATATCGTCCGCCAGGGTGACTTTGCGCCCTGTCGAAGCTCCGCTTTTACTAATAATATCTACTTGCATTTTCGTCTTCCAAGGAGTTGAGGGATTAAAAGGAGCTAAATCCCCCAAATCCCTATCTCAAAAATACCTTAAAAATTTAATAAATCTCAGTCAAAAATCACGGGAAAATCCCGTCAGGCTTTCACGATTTCCACCAGCTGATTTTTCGCTCCCGCAAAGGAGCCGCTGACGAGCACGAGGTTTTGCTCTGGCAGCACCTTCACGATACGCAGATTGCGAGTCGTGATGCGCGCACCACCCATGCGGCCGCCCATGCGCTGGCCTTTGAATACGCGCGATGGATAGCTCGACGAGCCGATAGAACCCGGAGCGCGCTGGCGGTCCGACTGACCGTGCGTCGATTGTCCCACGCCGCCGAAATGATGGCGCTTCACAACGCCCTGAAATCCGCGGCCCTTGGAGGTCGAGGATACATGGACCGTATCGCCTTCGTGAAAAAGATCGGCCGCGGCGATTGCCTTGCCGGGCGTCATCTCGGAAAGCTCCTTCTCGCCAAACGTGCGGAATTCCTTCACGTAGCGTTTGCCTGAAGTTCCCGATTTCGCGAAATGGCCTTTTTCGGGCTTCGTGAGCTTGCGCTCTGCGATGTCCTCGAAGCCAAGCTGAACGGCGTCGTAGCCATCGGCCGCTTTCGTTTTTAACTGCGTGACATAGCACGGGCCGGCCTGAATGACGGTCACGGGGACGTATTGTCCCTGATCGTCAAAAATGCCCGTCATACCAACTTTTTTTCCTAATAGTGCGCTCATCGTATCAATTACGAATTTCAAATTACGAATTTGAGTATTTCTCGGTGTCATTCCTGCGGATACGGGAATCCATGGTTGGATTTCCCGAAAGGAATGGATTCCCGCATTCGCGGGAATGACAAATAATCCCTCGCAATTAGACTTTAATTTCCACTTCCACACCGGCCGGCAATTCGAGCTTCATCAGCGAATCGACCGTGCGGCTATTCGAATTCAGAATGTCGATCAGGCGCTTGTGCGCACGGATCTCGAACTGCTCGCGGCTCTTCTTATCGACGTGCGGCGAACGGTTGACCGTGTAGATCGACTTCTTCGTCGGCAGCGGAATCGGACCGGAAACGACGCAGCCCGTCGGCTTCACGGTTCGGATAATTTTCTCCGCGCTCTTATCGATCAGGTTATGATCGTACGATTTTAATTTGATTCGAATTTTTTGCATGGATGCTGGAGTGGCGAATGCATCGCCGGTTGGGCCTCTACGTTGATTCGCATGCCGAACGCTCGGAATTCCCTTGCCGATGATCGCTCATTCTATTGATGATTGCTCATCTGATGATCGCTCATCCACTGGGGTAGAACGCGGTCCGCTTAAAAAGCGGAGGTCTGTTCTTAGCGCTCTCGGTGCAGAGGCGTATCGGGAACAGCAATAAATTGCCGTTTCCGCTTCCTATTCGGCC
>DASYAJ010000030.1:0-2938 GCA_036501405.1 Kapaibacterium sp. (SeqCode) | reverse complement strand
TATTTATGTGATGAACGACATCGCCGATCGTGAGCGCGATCGGCTGCACCATCACAAACGCTTCCGTCCGATTGCCTCTGGAGAAATTGTCCTGCCGGTCGCATTTACAATTGCTGCGGTCCTGCTCTTGCTCATCGGCATTCTGGTCTGGGATCTAAACCGAGGATTCATTCTTTGCATTGCCCTCTATCTGGTGATGAACCTTGCCTACAGTTTTTATCTGAAGGACGTCGTTCTGATCGATGTATTCGTTATTGCCATTGGGTTCATGCTGCGTGTCATCGGCGGGGCGTTCGTCATTGGCGTGGCACGAAGTTCATGGCTCATACTTACCACCATGTTTCTTTCGTTGTTCCTTGGAATTGCAAAGCGCCGGGGGGAACTCATTGCCATGGGCGATTCCAAAACACATACCCGAAAAGTTCTTCGCGATTACTCCGTTGAATTTACCGAACAAATGACGACGATCTGCGCCGCAGGTTTCGTATTCAGTTACGCGCTCTATACTGTTTCCGAGCGCACGGTCACGATGTTCGGAACCGAAAACCTGATCTTCACCACCCCGTTCGTTCTCTATGGTGTGTTCCGGTATCTTTATCTTCTGCATAAAAAACAGTTGGGAGAAAATCCGACGGACATCGTCCTTTCCGATGTGCCGATGCTCTTGAATTTCGCGGCCTATGCCGTTGCCATGCTCGCCATTCTCTACTTGCGATGAAGGTGGCCGCGATAAAAATAATTTATCGCCGGTGGCGCATCGAGGTCTTACTGATTGCCTCGGGATTCTTTATCCTACTGATCGGATGCCTTGTTCAACGGATCGTTCTCGGAAATCCGGTTCCCAGTGATCTTCACATCCTTGGCGTTCCATTAGACGATGTCTATATCCATGCCCGGTTTGCACAGAATTTACTCCACGGATGGAGCTATTCGTTCAATCCCGGTGAAACCCTTACTGCCGATACGTCTCCATTATGGGTACTTCTGATCGCCATCGGAGGCCTCTTCACCATTCGATTGGAACTTGTTGCGATTCTGCTTTCGATGATAGCGTACCTTGCGATTGGCCCCGGCGTGTATCGAGTAGCACGGAATCTGTTTTCAATCGAAGAGAATTTCGCTCGACTGGCGGGGATGCTCACGGTGCTTTGTTCAAGATTAATATGGTCTGCACTGAGCGGTATGGAAACTGCGCTCGCGGCGCTCCTGATGCTCCTCGTTGTGGAAGAACATCTTCGCTCTCGCTCGCGAGATTGTCTTCGTCCTCGTGAAGCAATGTGGCTTGGGCTTGGACTCTTGGTGCGGCCGGAATTCCTGTTCGTTGCCGCGGTTTGTGCCGTGGATTGGCTTGTGGCGCGGTATCGTAACCGTGCCAATTTTTCGTCTCTGACGATGATGCTAATTTCAGGAGCTGCAATTGCAACGCCGGTTTTTTTCTTGCCACTTCTGAGCAGGGGAAGCTTTGTTTTTCATTCCAGTGTCGTCCAGGGAGCGAAATTATCGTTCCTACCGAACCTCAAATATTTTCGTTTCGCATTCAGTATTTATGGCCAAAATGATCTTATCCTCTTTATTCTCTTTGTAGCGGGTCTATGGTGCCTTCGAAAGAAACAAGAATTTTACGTTCCATATATCATGGTCATTGGCCTTCCGGTTTTGCAAAGCTTTGTCGCTCCACAATTTCGGCATCATGGAAGGTATCTGTTCATCGTCTTTCCACTCCTCATACTGATGGGTGTTGCCGCTTGGGAACAAATCACTCGGACAATTCCGATGAAACGCTGGATGAGTCTGGTTCTGGTAGACCTGATGATTGCAATGGCAATTGTGGAAGCGGGCCGTTGGATTTGGATCGAAGCGAATTCCGTTCGGAACATTTCCGATCAACATTTGCATGTTGTCCAGTGGTTACGAGAGAATATGCAACCACAGGATACACTGGCGATAGACGATGCTGGCGCCATCGGTTATTTTTTGAACAAACCGGTCGTTGATCTTACGGGTCTGATGACGCCTTCGCTCTGGAAGCTGCAACATAATCAGGATTCCGTCTGGAGCGCATCGCGGGCAATGGGCGCGGACGTGTACATCGTTTTCAATCGCCTCAATCCTGCGTTTTACGAGAATCATAAAGATTCCCTCGCGTTGCAGGAAAATATTTCGGTTCGGCTTCCGCTCACTTCTTCGGCCGATACAACGATGAGCATTTATCGTGTGAAAGGACCGCATTCATGACCCGCGAGAAAAAAATACTTGGCGGGATCGGCATCACGCTCGCGGGAGCGACGTTTCTCACGCGATTCCCGCTTCGTTCCCACACATTATTTGAATTCGATTCGATCAATTTTGCCGTTGCATTAAAACGATTCGATCTTGGACAGGTTACGCCGCAGGTTCCCGGATATATTCTTCATGTGTTGTTGGCGAGGTTCCTCTTCTTATTTACGAAGGATCAGAATTTAGCCTATATTTGGCTCAGTATTATCCTTTCGATCGGCTCTGTGCTGATTTTTTGGCGCGCCGCCGCAGCACTTCGCGGCGAACGTGTTGGAATTGTTGCAGCACTCTTGTGGCTGACGACACCACTGTTTTGGCTCCACGGTGCGATCAATGCTATCTATATCGAGGAAGCATTTTATACAAGCGCCATTTTATATTGTGGAATTAAATGGATTCGTAACGAAAAACTGACGTGGGAAGTAATACTCTATGGCGTTTCGCTTTCCCTTGCGACGGGGGCGAGGCAAACAAGCATTCTTTTTTTTCTTCCGGCAACGATCGTACTTATTCTTCGGCGGCGCCCTTCAAAAAGCATAATGATATGGTCCATTGTCGCTTTTGTTCTTGTTACTTCGGCATGGGTATTCGAGTTGTTGCGGGAATCGGGAGGACTTTCCAACTATCTATACTGGGCTAAAGCCGAATCGAATTTTAAAAC
>DASYAJ010000029.1:0-5394 GCA_036501405.1 Kapaibacterium sp. (SeqCode) | reverse complement strand
GTTTGTCGATGGCGGTGCTGGCGCTCGTTGGGGTGACGAACGTCTCTGTATCGAGCGTGGATTTTTTCCGGCTGCTGTATCTGGGAATTATTCAAATCGGAATCGCCTACGCATTTTTTACTTATGGCATTGCGCATATCCGCGCAATCGACGCAACGCTCATCGCGATGGTCGAGCCGGTGCTAAATCCCATTTGGGTATTCCTCGGCATCGGCGAGCGCCCGGCGAACTGGGCGATCGCGGGTGGAATAATTATTCTCTCGCTCTCGGTGATTCGCACGCTGCGCGGTTCTCCCGAAACCGTGGAAGTGGAAACGGTACGGTCGGGGGAATAATGTTCAATTTATCGTAACGGGTTATCATAACGGGCGAATCAAATTGTCATTCCCGCGAAGGCCGGAATCCATTCGCTTCGGCATACCAGCTTTTCGACTACACACAAAATGAAGGATTGGAATCAAGGGCGGTCACCGATGATGAAACCCCTGATATTCCAGATAGATCATCCGGTCGATCAGCTTCCGGGATTGGGAATCGTTTCTGCGCGTATCGATAGACTGAAAATGTTCCGATTCGTCCAATCGGGTTCCCGGAAGCAGTGCATTATCGATAAACTCGCGCGCAAACGGCTTATCGAATAATCCTGCATAATAAAGTAGCGTATCGTTCCGCCGCATGAGCAGTGTGTCCGTGATGCCATCGATGCGGACTTGGTTGATCGGCTGGCCGTAGAACCATCCGAATTGGCGGGATGGGAACTCCGCAGCGAGCGTTCCTGCATCGAAGGCGGCATCGGTATTTGGCGTAAGCAGCACGAGCGTCGAATCGAGCGGCTCTTTCGCAAGGAGTTCTCTCGCTTCGGTTTCCAAGGCGTGTTCATCCCGAAGTTTCGCGTAACTCATCAGATCCGAGGATTCATAATAAGCGAGAGCGATGGCATCGGTCGAATGCACGCGGCGCGCATCGGCAAGCCCAAGCTGCGGATCGGCCGAAAAGATCGGAAGGAGAAAAAACATGCCGAGATTCCACGCGAAGTATATTCCCGCAATCATCGGCAGCTTTTCCATTCGCTCGATCGAGACAAGAATGAGGCACGGAACGAAAATGACGACATCCTGCAAAAAATCCTCGCGCGAAAAGGTATTGGCAATGAAAAACAGGCCAAGGATCAGGAACGCAGCCTGGAAATCGCGCGCGATGCCAATCTTTGGGCTGCCTTTTTTGCGTTGAAAAAGTCCGGCAAGCAGCACGTTCGTCGAAAAGATTGCAACGATAATTCCCTCCGCAATTCGGTTCGTATAGCGCGGTGGAAAAAACTGCGGATTGATCGCGTGCCAGAGATGCGCGGTTCCCAAATAAAATATTTCGAGCACAAGATAGCTCGCGATGCCGAGCAGCATCAGCCCGAAAAGCCGCAAAGTCTCTTTCGATCGAAGTGTGTAGCGCGTATGATGGATATTCAGGGCCACTGTCACGATAGCCATCATCAGCACGAACGGCCAGAAGCCGATCGAAAGCGAAAGCCCGAAAAGAATTGCGGCAATGCGGTGATGGCGCGGCACGGGACTCGTAAATAAATAAAGCAGCACGGAGGCCGCAAGGAGCGTCATCAGTTCCGTTCCGAATGTGTGCGAAAGAAAAAGAATGGTGACGTTCAAGGCGAGCATCGCACTGGCGAAGATGGCGCGGCGGGTATCGAACAATCGGCGCGCCGTGAGCGCGAAAAGCCAGACCGAAAGCGCAACAACAATCGCTCGAAAAATGACGAGCGCCGAGAACGCATCGCCAGTAAGGAACGCAATCACGCGAGGAACGCAAAACCAATAGACATGCAGCGCCGTGAATGCGTCGGGCGGCCCGATCCTCCAATGCTCCAAACTTGCGAGCGTAAGCGCGCTCGTGCCGGTCCCAATAATAGCGGGCGGAATGCAGGTAATCATTCCCGAAAGAACAGCGATAACGAGCAGGAGAGCGGAGGAGCTTCTTTTTTCCGGGAGCGAAAGTATAGTCACTATTGTATCAAACGAACAGAAGGGACGTGCCACTCCCCAGAATATTATTTTTACTTCGGTTATGAACCAAACTCCGCAACAACCCCAGAACAAAAGAAAAGTCTGGTATACAATCGTATTATGGGCTATTCTTTTGGTCGCTATTATTTATTTCGCCTATTTGTTCAACAAATAGCACTCCCTATACCACTCGCCACGATTCCTTCCAGACGACATGTTTCGCCTGCGGCATCGGGCGCCCAAGGAACCGTTCCCCAATCGCTTGGAACTTCCGCGGGACGTCGCTCACGAGAAACAACGAATCGGATGGCGCGTCCGGTGCTTCCGATTCCACTCGTTCTGCCGCGATCATTTCCGCGACGAGCCGTGCCGCGACCGCACCGGAATTGACGAGCGTCACTTTCGGTCCCATGATCCGCTGTATCACGTTCTCCAGTACCGGATAATGGGTGCAGCCGAGAATCAGCGTATCGATCTCTTTCACAGCGAGCGGCCGCAGGTATTCTTCCGCGATGATTTCAGTCGCGATGTGGGAGGTCCAGCCTTCTTCCGCAAGCGGAACGAAAAGTGGGCACGGCGCGGCAAAGGTCGTGCAGGGCACTCCCGCACGCTCGGATTCTTCGCGGATTGCCATTTCATACGCGCCGCTTGCGACCGTCGCTTCGGTGCCGATAATGCCGATGCGCCCGTTCCTAGTCGCGCGCACCGCTTCGATGGCGCACGGGCCAATCATACCGATGACGGGAATATCGGCCGCTAATCGTTCCACATCGTCGAGCGCGGTCGCGCTCACGGTATTGCATGCAATGACGATCATCTTCACGTCATGACTCAGCAAGAGTTCGGTGTCCTCGCAGGCATAGCGGCGAACGGTCTCGACCGATTTCGAGCCATAAGGAACCCGCGCGGTATCGCCAAAATAGACGATCGATTCTTCGGGAACCGATCGGAACAGTTCCTTCACGACAGTCAGGCCGCCAATGCCCGAATCGAACACGCCAATTGGCCGCCTGCGCGCTTGCATTTATCGCTTCGTTTTAGCTATTGCTCGGGGTAGCTATCGCTCGGGGTAGCTACTTGCTTCGTTTTATTGCTTCGGGGTAGGAGGCGCTGGGGGTGTCGTAGGCTCTGGAGGGCCATCGGGAGCATTCATCGGTTTGCGCATGGGCATTCCCGGCCTCATGCCGGGCTTCATGCCGGGGTGCGTCCCGACCGGCATCTCCATTCGCTTGCCCATCATGTTCAGCGTTCGCTGGACTTCCCGGCTGACATAGTTATCGATCGCCATCGTTCGCGCAGCAACGATATGCTGCTCCACTTCGAGGTAATGCTTTCCTGCTGCCGATTTGAAAAATTCGACCAGCGGTTTTAATTCCTTGGCCGTAAATTCCTCGCGATACGCATCGAAAATAATGATCGAGTCCATCTTTGAATTGACCACTTTCATCACGCTGTCGTATGCTTTGGCCGAATCGATTCCGCGCGCCTTGAACGATCGCGATTGCTGCTGCAACATCCGCTCGGCACGCTCATGCACCGTAGGTTCCGGTTTAACAAGCGGGAAGAGTTGCTTAAACGCCGAAGCGAACTCCGTGCTGTCGGAATACGATTTCTGGAGATGCGGCGCGCCGAACGGTGCTCCGCCAGGCCGGCCCGACATCGGGCGCATGGGAGGAGCCATAACCTGCGATTGCGCGAACGACGTCGCAGCAACGGCGAGAAAAAGAAAGACCGGAACGATTGTTTTCATAATCGGAAATGTTTGTCGATACAGAGGTGGCGAAAAATTCAATGCTATCCAACATGCGACGAACGAAACAGGCATCTTGAACAGAGATCGGTTTAAAAACGGGAAATGGGCGGAAAAGTTTACACGGAATAGAATCAATTGTTTGAAATTTCGTTAGTTTGAACAATTATTGAACGATAATGCACCGCTATCCATCCATTCCTGACGTGCGAGACGGACTGACCGAAGTGGAACGCACGATCCTCTTGGTCATGCACGAAGCCCGCAAGGAATATGGCGAGCGAAGCATTCCGACTGTCCTGATCTATGGCCGCGTGGTCGAGCTGCTGGACCTAAGCTGGGAAGAATTCCAAAAAAGCTTAGGGCGTTTCTCCGGACAGGCTTTTGAGAAGTCTGCCGAGCCGTACCTTGACCTTTTTTCGGATAGCGGCCCGGAAACGTCGTAAGTTTGTAGCAGTTTCATACCAAGCCGTAATATGGACGGCTCTTTTCGAAAGTTTCTCGCTTACCATTCTTTACTAAATCGAATTATGTCAGCAGTCGGCCCAGCCGCGATTCTCATCGTCATTGCGACGCTCTTTTTTCTGATCCTGTTTCTTTATTTCATTCCATTAGGATTGTGGATCACGGCGTATTCATCCGGCGTGCATGTCAGGATTTTTTCCGATCTCGTGGGAATGCGTCTGCGCAAAGTTCCGCCGGACGTGATTATCCGTTCGAAGATTACCGCGCTGAAAGCCGGCATACCGGTCGAGATCCCGAAGTTGGAAGCGCATTATCTGGCGGGTGGAAACGTCCCGCGCGTCGTGAACGCGCTTATCAGCGCGGCGAAAGCAAATATCGAACTCGATTTTAATCGCGCCGCCGCGATCGATCTTGCGGGCCGCGATGTGCTCGAAGCCGTGAAGCTTTCGGTCACGCCGAAAGTAATTGAAACGCCGCAGGTCCCCGCCGTTGCGAAAAATGGCATTCAGGTTCGCGTCGTGGCGCGGGTCACGATCCGCGCGAATATCGAGAGGCTTGTCGGCGGCGCGGGCGAAACGACCATCTTAGCGCGCGTTGGCGAGGGAATCGTTACCACGATCGGCACGTCCGAATCGCATAAGGAAGTACTGGAACGCCCCGACCGCATTTCCAAAGTGGTGCTCGATAAAGGTTTGGATGCAGGAACGGCCTTCGAAATTCTTTCGATCGACATTGCCGACGTCTTCATCGGCGATAACATCGGCGCGAAGCTCCAAAGCGACCAAGCCGAGGCAGAACTAAAAATTGCGCGCGCCAAAGCGGAAGAACGCCGTGCGGCTGCCGTTGCGACCGAGCAGGAAATGAAAGCGCGCGTCCAGGAAATGCGCGCGAAGCTCGTCGAAGCCGAAGCGCAGATTCCAATGGCCATCGCCGAAGCGTTCCGCAGCGGACATCTCGGCGTGTTCGATTATTACAATCTCCAGAATCTGCAATCTGATACGAACATGCGGAAGTCCATCGCCGATGGTGGCACTGGCGATACCGGCAATACGCCGGCAGCCGGAGCGACACAGAGCACTTCGTAAGGAATGAGAATGAGTAGCAAGCACATATTGCTTGTTACTCATCCACGTCGATGCCGGAACATTAATACGGATTTTTGCGTCT
>DASYAJ010000028.1:0-2287 GCA_036501405.1 Kapaibacterium sp. (SeqCode) | reverse complement strand
AGAGCCTGCCCTCGACCTCATCGGGGGTCGTCGCCAGGGGTTTTTTAATAGGACCAATCGTCCGTAACCCGCTATTGCTTTGCAATAGCGGGTTTTTTATTTGTGAATTTTTTAGGCTTCTATGGCTGTTTCAATTACCATGAAGAGCGAAATTACGTTTGTCGTGGAAGAAGCTGAGGAAGGCGGATTTACTGCACATGCATTAGGCGAAGCGATCGTGACAGAGGCCGATACAATGGCGGAATTACACGTTATGATCCGCGACGCAGTGGATTGCCATTTTGAGCCGAACGAAAAGCCGAAAGTTATTCACTTGCACTTCGTCCGCGATGAAGTGATTGCTGCATGAGGACTCCTCGCGGTCTTTCCGGCTCTGAGCTGATGAAAGCATTAGGGTCGTTCGGATATTCGCCTGTCCGCCAAACTGGAAGTCACGTCCAATTAATGACGAAGGAAAATGGAGAGCACCATCTTTCGATCCCGCTGCATTCGCCTCTTCGAATTGGAACTTTGAATGCAATCTTGAACCTCGTCGCCGATCATTTTAAGATTTCAAAAAGCGATGTTCTTGATAGGCTGCTCAAATAGAACTCGGAACGATAAGCCAACAATCCCCATTGGTTCACATCGGCAACCGGGTAAAAAGTTAAGCCTTGCAGGGCCGATGATACTTGGTGGTTAACACACGGGAAAGTAGAGCCTGCCCTCGACCTGATCGGGGGTCGTCGCCAGGGGGTTTTTTTTAAGAATAAGCCGGTTTGCTTTGCAGACCGGCTTTTTTATTTGATAAAAACGAGAAATTTATCGTTCTCACCGAATGGATTTATTCTTCACCGATTACCGTGGTAAAACGATCCGTTTTTCGGAAGAATTCGACACATCGAAGAGCACTTTGAAATGAAGCACTTCGAAGAGCATATTCGGGAAACCTTGCTTCATCCGCAAACGGTAATTCAATCGAATCGTGACGAAGAGGCATCCCTTTATTACAGGTACTATATGGGAACGCGGATAGGCGATAAATGGCTTTGTATTGTCGTGAAGGATGACAAAGAGCCGTTTGTGCTCACCGCTTATTTCACGAACAAGCTCAAGAAGGGAGAAATAATATGGAAAAGCACGTAAAATTGTGGCTCGATGGTGAGGGCGATTTCCTCGAAGTTACTTTCTCGGATGCGCCTGGCTACATGGTTGAAACCGAACACGATGGCGTAATGACGCGTGTCGATCAAGCCGGCAACATCCTCGGTTTTTCCATCATGGGCGTAAGCAAACTCAGGAGCGAAAAGCCTGTTTCAATAGACCTTCATTTGCAAACAGCTTGAGAAGTTAAGCCTCGCGGAGCCGATGTCCGCCGCGGCGGATTGCTGATTAACACACGGGAAAGCATGAGCAAAAAGGAAACGCCAATGACTCGCCGATATTGGGAACGGGTGGGAGGAACACTCGTTGAGGAGTTCTGTGCGCAAAAGAAAACATCCGAAACCGGAAGGAGACTGCTGGATGCGATAATTATTACTGAAGGCGAACAAAAGATAGCAAGCCAATCGGAGGTCTCTATTGAAGGCAAGGACATCATCATAGTTCAAGCCAAAGCAAACAGGCTCGGAATGAGCGTCATGGGGCAAGCGCTATTTTCCATCGGCCTGATGCAAAAGTTCAAGCCCCGCTCCATTCGATCCGTCGCCCTCGTTGCCAAGGACGATCGCGAACTTCGGGAGATATTTTTGCTGCACGAGAACGTCGAAATTGTGATTGATGAGTATCCCGCGACGAAATAACGACCGTGCTGAATCAATAGTAAGCGCAGGATATGGAAACATGCACCCTGCAATACCCAGAGATTGGAAGACTCGCGCAATGCCGGAAAAGCACTCCAGCATCACTACCAAGCGATTCTTTAACGTAGCCGAGTTTGAGAGAATTAAAATAGGGGTAGTACCGGAGCGGATGGAAGACAAGTGGTTTATTTATTTCGCCGAAGACCGTCTATTTTTCCACCGCAGCTGGACAGGCGTCTGCGTTTATGAAGCCTATTTTGAGAGTTCAGAGAACGGAGCTACATTGAGATCGCTGGAGGTGAATCGGAGAAATGATGAGTACGATGGGCTTAATGACCAATGCGAAGTTGAAAGAGCAAACTTTTTGATTGACCTATTGCTGCTCGGGAGGGATGTTCCGTTCCCGTCCTGCGAGGAGGAGAATGCTCCCGAAGCACTTCATGCATGGAATTTAGCGGGAAGCGCTATATTTCGAAACGGACAGGGTTATGATGAGCCTGGCTCTT
>DASYAJ010000027.1:0-1783 GCA_036501405.1 Kapaibacterium sp. (SeqCode) | reverse complement strand
CCAGTCCTGCTCATCCTGCGAGCCGGCGCTTGCCCCTTCAACGCCCCACCCATTAGGCGGCAACGAAGCAAGAGGGGAGATCAACGTTGATGAGCGATCCTTCGAAGACCGACCATGGGAGGAGCGACCATTCGAGGACTTCTGGTTTCCCTTTTCGATCGTTGATTTTTCTTCTTTGCTCACGGCTTCCATCCACCATCCATCGAGGACGGAAAAATTCGGCAGGCCATTGATCGATGCTTTCATTCCGCTGGTTCCGGAAGCTTCGAGTGGCGGTTTCGGGTTGTTCATCCAAAGGTCGCAGCCGCGCACAAGATATTTCGCGGAGTGGATACTATAATTCTCGATGAATGCAATGCGTCCTCCGAACGAAGGATCGAGCGCGTGCTGCCAGATTTCGCGGATGAGCTGCTGGCCACCGCCATCGGCAGGATGGGCTTTGCCGCTGAAGACAATCTGCACAGGTCGCAGCGGATCGTTCACGATCCGTTTTAATCGTTCGAAATCCTTGAAGATAAGCGTTCCCCGTTTATAGGTGGCAAAGCGCCGCGCAAAGCCGATCGTAAAAATGCTGGGATCGAGCAGCACGCCTTCGGCAATCACACTTTCACCCGCTTCGGAAAACACTTTATCGCCCGAGAGCCATTTGCGCCGCACATGATCGGCAATATATCCAAACAAGCTCGCTTTCATTCGGAGGCGGGTGTGCCACAACTCTTCATCGGGAACGTTTCGGAACCGTTCCCAGAAGCGTTCGTCGTCCAGATGTTCGCACCACTCGCGCCCGAGTTCTTTTGTGAAGAGCGCTTCCATTTCTGGCGCGAGCCAGGTGCGGACATGCACGCCGTTGGTGATGCTGGTAAGCGATGTTGTGTAAACTTTAGTTTGCACCACAGGGGAAGTTTGCGCCCCATTGGAAGTTTCCACCACATAATCCGGCCACATCGCTGCCGTGACTTCTTTATGCTTTTTGCTGACAGCATTACAGCGCGCGGAAAAATTGAGCGAAAGCGCGGTCATATTAAATGATCCCTCGTGCTCGCCGAGCGCAAAAAATTCCTGCTGCGAGAGTTTCAGTTCCGGCCAGTAATGCCAGAAGTAGCGGCCGATAAGATCGTAGTCGAATGCGTCGTGACCGGCGGGAACCGGAGTGTGCGTTGTAAAGACGGAACTTTCCCGCACCGATTGCTTCGCTTCGTCCATCGAAAGCCCTGCTTGCAGAGCTTCGCGTAATCGTTCGACAAAAGTGAACGCGACATGACCTTCGTTCGCGTGGAACACATCGGGCTGAAGGTTCAGCGCGCGCAGCACGCGAATGCCGCCGATGCCAAGCGCAATTTCTTGACGCAGACGGTATTCGCGGTCTCCACCATAGAGCCGCGTGGTGATGTCACGGTTGGCTGGATCGTTTGAATCGACATTGGAATCCATGAGGTAAAGCTTCACACGTCCGCAGCGCACGAGCCAGACTTGCAGATGCAGCAGATCGTCCGGACGCTGCATGGCCAGCGAAACGATCAGCGGCGAGCCATCCGAAAGCTGTACGCGCTCGATGGCCACGTTCGGAATATCGATTTCGGGATAATTTGGAACTTGCGCGCCATCTGGCGCGATGGTTTGCTCGAAGTATCCGCGCGGGTACATGAATCCGACCGCCGTAAAATCGAAGCCCATATCGCTGGCAGTCTTGGTTTGATCGCCTGAAAGAATTCCTAACCCTCCCGAATAAATCGGAAGACTTTCGTGCAGACCGTATTCAGCGGAAAAATAGGCGATGCGTGGC
>DASYAJ010000026.1:0-1561 GCA_036501405.1 Kapaibacterium sp. (SeqCode) | reverse complement strand
CGGCGCGAGCATCGTGTGGCGCTGTCCAATCGCGCGCTCGCCATCGTCAAGGAACTGTCGACCGCGCGAAGCTCTGAACATGTTTTCCCCGGTCTGAAGCCGGGCAAGCCGCTTTCCAACATGGCTATGCTCATGCTCCTAGAGCGCATGGGAAGGCGCGGGACGATAACATCGCATG
This sequence comes from Kapaibacterium sp. (SeqCode), assembly GCA_036501405.1. Lineage (GTDB taxonomy): Bacteria > Bacteroidota > Ignavibacteria > Palsa-1295 > Palsa-1295 > PALSA-1295. The sequence continues at coordinate 1,383 of DASYAJ010000026.1, read as the reverse complement.
GTTTCCGTTCGACGTTCTCGGATTGGGCGTCGGAAGTCAGCCCGTTTTCGTCGGAGCTTCGCGAAAGCGCTCTTGCGCATACGATCGGCAACAAAGCCGAGGCCGCATACCGCCGCGGCGATGCCCTCGAAAGGCGTCGGGCAATGATGGAGGCTTGGGCGCAATGGTGCGAGCCGAAGGCGGCGAACGTCGTCGCATTTGCTCGACAAGGCGCAGCCTTGTGAGAACATTCGCACTCCCGGCGACATTGATCGATCTCGTAAGCCGTGGCACTTTTGACCGTTCGAAGCCCCAGTTGAGCGAGGCTCGATTGCGCGAGTGACACCATGGGAGAGTTGAAACGTGAGGCGGACCAAGAGATTAGAGAGAAAGCATACATAATAGTCGAGGAACTCATTCAGCTTTACAAGATGACGAATCCACAATTTGGCAGCAAGTCAGAAGATAATAAACTAGAGAACGCACGTATCAGTATATCATTGTTCTGGGAATTGTTTGATTTGCTGGGATATTGGGCCCAATGTCAGATTATCGCATTCAAACGATCGGCGGTTGATTCTGAATTTACATCGTCAATTGTGGCAGAAAACGAAGGACTTACTGCCAGCTCGCATGTATTAGAGGAGATTGGTGACTCGTTCTTCCAAGCGATGGGGAATAATTTTTCGGATTCCGACCTTAATTATTTTGAACACGAAGCAAATCATATGTCTTACAAAGGACGATATTGGCAACTATTGCGGCTTTTTTTATTCGAAATGCTCGCGTCCCAATCGGCTGAAAGCCACCCTTGGAGATTCGCATTTCAGAAGGCCTTGAGAGCAATGAATCATGGGCAAACGGAAGAGTTGCTGAAGCCGATGCCGGTTCGAAAGACCGGGGCTCCGTTCGCACTTGGTGAGTGGAAGCTGGAAGCCTTATTGCAGATCTTCTATCGTGTTGGAAAAGGGATGAAGAAATATAGGGCGTTGGAGCTGGTATCTGAAGCTATTGGTCAAAGTGCAGACACGATTCGTGATTGGAAAAAAGGCGCAAAATTCGATGAAGACTATTCCAATGAACTTAAATGTGCCGAGTTAGCCGGTCGCTATAGTGAAAAATTCAAAAACTTCGACGAGCTTCCGATAGGCTTCCCGGACCATGGAACGTACCGCGGCAAGCCGCTTATGCATATTGCGTTTGACCTCGCTAAAGTAATCGAGCGACGAACTTTTTCCGAGATCGCAGAGAATATCCTCAAATTTCGTCAGAGCTGAGTTGGTGGCGGAGAGCGCGATTGCGCCATCCAAAAATTGGGGGCTAAAGGGCCTCAACATCCAACTCGCGCTCCGTAATCAAAACCTTCAGTTCTCCGCCGCCGGCCAGCGTTGTTCGGCTTTTGAA
>DASYAJ010000025.1:0-3639 GCA_036501405.1 Kapaibacterium sp. (SeqCode) | reverse complement strand
CTCAGATAGAAAGCTAAAGTTACCCTGCGCATCGGTAGTCGTGGAGAGATTCGCACTTGGGATCGAAACGGTGATGCCAGAATAGGGAGGCGGGATCCGCGTTCCGGTCGAATCTTCAAGGCTGACCGTGCCTGATAGCTTCGGATACACTGGTAGAGAATTCGGTGAGGTACATCCTGCCATGGCTGCAATCATGGCAGCGAGGATAGCCTGAGATAGGTGATTGTGGCGCATCCGTTTCGAGATTTGGTTATTCAAAATTTAGAACGGTGGAGCAACAAAAGAGTTTCACCTCGGCGAATCTGGATTCCCGCGTTCGCGGGAATGATAGAGCAATCTTCTTTTTTTAATTCGGTACATCGCCGAACTTACCGGCTTTGAAATCGTCGAAGGCCTGAAATACTTCTTCGCGGGTATTCATCACGAAGGGACCGTAGCGGGCAACGGGTTCCCCGATTGGTTCCGCAGCGAGCAGGAGCAGTTCCGTTTCACCCTCCGCGATATTGGAAAATTCGACATTGCCATCTTTCGAAAGCATTCCCAATTCTCCTTCGCCGACTCTATCGTTGCCGAGCGCATCGTTGCCGATTGCATCGTTGCCGATGTTTACCGCGCCGCGCAGAACGTAAATCATTGCATTGTATTTTTCGGGGACATCGAGTTTGGCGGTTCCGTTCGGTTTGAGCGTGTAGTGAAGATAGAGGATCGGCCACGTTGGTTTTGCCGGTCCTTCAACGCCTTCGGCAGCGCCTCCGAGCACTTTTACTCGGTAGCCCACACGCTCGATCATGGGAACTGCACTGGCTGCAATACGCTGGGATTTCGGCGGGATCCCTTTTTTCGATTTCGGAAGATTTACCCATAGTTGAACTCCGTGCATTGGTTCGGTGCCTTGCGTTGCAGCGCCGTGAATAATTCCCGCGCCGGCAGTTGTCCATTCGATATCGCCGGGATGAAATGTGTCCTGAAATCCGGAGGAATCATGGCCGAACGCGGTTCCCGAAAGGAAATAGGTAAGCGTTTCGAAGCCGCGATGTGGATGATCGTTCATGTCAGGGTCAGGCCCGTTTTTCGGCTGAATAGGTCCCGCTTCATCGAGCAGAAGGAATGGATCGACATGGTCGAGGCCGTGCGTCGGGAACGGGCGACGAACCGGAAATCCATCGCCTTCCAGCGCACGTATCGCTGGCACGAGGCGAATTAACTTCCGAGTTTGAGTAGTGAATTGCTGGTCCATCATAATCCTTCAAAAGATTTTTCAAATAATGCTTCCTCCTTCAACGGGGAGAAGAAAAGGTTGTTTCAACAAGTAATTTTGAGCTTCGAAGCTCCGCGTGAATCTTCATAAAATTTTTGAGAAATCCTTGACATTCGATTTTTTTCGTCGTATATTAGGGGGATATGTTATGAGCACCTACTTTAATTACGAATTGAAAATTTTGAATAGCGAAAAGCCGGCTGCGCTCATGATCCAATCGAATTTATTATCCTGAGGAAGACGAATGATGAAAACAAATGCGTTGCTTCGAATCGAAAAAAATGTATTGCGTAGAAGCTAACGTAATGGAGAATTTCGAGGTGCGCGCGTGAATCGCAAGGTGGTCTTTTGGATAGCTCTTTGCCTGATCTGGGGATCGACGTGGCTCTTCATCAAGCTCGGCCTCGAAGACCTTCCGCCGATCAGCTTCGCGGGAATTCGGTTCCTGATCGCGACCATCGTGCTCTGGAGTATCGTTCGCATTCGGAGGCTTGCACTGCCGAGCACGCGCAAGGAATGGTTGCTACTGCTCAGCACCGGCATCCTTTCTTTCACGCTGAACTACGGTCTTCTCTTTTGGGGCGAGCAGCGGACGACTTCCGGGTTAGCGGCGATTTTGCAGACCATCATTCCCGTGTTCGGTCTTTTGCTTGCGCATTACTATCTTCCGAACGAACGAATGACGTGGGCAAAGGTCGGGGGTGTGCTCCTGGGGATTGTAGGAATCGTGGTAATTTTTTCCAATCAGCTTGCCGGAGAAAGTTCCTCAGGATTTGCGGGAAGCATTGCGATCGTCGTCGGCGCGTTCTGTGCGGCATGGTCGAATGTGCTGGTGAAAGCGCGGGGAACGCATCTGGACCCTGCGGTGCTGGCGGCGGGACAAATGGCGTTCGGTTTCGTTCCGCTGCTCACGCTCGGCTGGGCGTTCGAAGGAAGTCCGTTTTCGTTCCACTGGACGGGGCGGGCTGTGCTTGCCCTTTTTTACCTCGCGCTTGTCGGGTCGTGCTGCGCGTTCATGCTTTATTACTGGCTTGTTCAGCACATGGAGGTAACGAAGACGATGCTGATCTCGCTGATCACGCCGGTGCTTGCAGTGCTGCTCGGGGTATGGTGGCTGAACGAACAGGTTTCCTTGCGGATCGGCTTTGGGGCGCTCGCGATCCTGGCGGGAATTGGGCTGAATATCTATCGCAGCAAGCGTGCGTTGCCGGTTCTCGAGAGAGAATTCGAAAGGGGATGACGAACGTCGCATTCGAGAATTACCGATGAGCACCCATGCACTTTTATCGTGAAACGTAAGGAACTATTTTTCAATAAAATAAATTTAAGAGACGATGTCATCGAGGCTAATCTGAACAAGTTTCTCTCAGGGGAACTTGCGATTGGGTTCAGATTCCAATAATCGGACTGCATTTTTTTATCCAAGGACCCGTGAGCTGTACCAGACTCATCCTGAACATCCTTCCCATCCCGTAAATTCAGGTTCTTTTTTTACCGTTCCTTCTTCTCTCGTGCCGATAAACTATCGGAACTATAATGAAACGGCGACGGCGGTCCGATATGCTGCGTATCCGAGATCATAGCAGCGCTTCGTGCCGCATTCGGAACCGGCTGAGACTGGCCGATGGAGGGAATGTCGTTGGTGTCGTCCTCATCGCCGATCGGTCGTAGCGGCTGATTCGTCGGCTGATTCGGATGGTGGCCGGACGAGGCATTCGGCAGGGGCGTTAGCTCGATGCCGGGCGCATTGGTATCGATTTCTTCGCTGGAATCTTTTGTATGGTCTGTGCCCGGGAAATCGGGCGACGCAACGTTGGTGTAGCTCGTCGTGAAGTATTCCATCTGCGGCCGAAGTTCGTCGTAAACGGTCTTCATAAAAATTCCCCAGATGGGCGCGGCGGCGCGCCCACCCTGGCCATCGGCGCCACTGAAAGTGATTCGCTTATCGTCGAATCCGACCCACACGCCCGCCGTGAAATGCGGCGTGTATCCGATGAACCATGCATCGGCGAAATTCTGGGTGGTTCCCGTTTTTCCGGCAGCAGGAAAATGGAACCCAAGGGAACGAATACGGGTCGCAGTTCCCGCATTGACGACATCGCTGAGCGCCGAAGTCATCATGTGGCAGATGCGTGGTTCGAGCACATTGTCGAACTCTGGATGCGCTTTATAGATAATTTTTCCATTGCGGTCCTCCACGCGAATGACCGCGTAAGGCTTGGCACGAACGCCTTCGTTCGCAAAGGTGCTGTAGGCGCTGGTGAGTTCGAGCGGGTTTACTTCTGCGGTTCCCAAAGCGATCGATGGATAGGGCGGAATATTGGAATGAATCCCAAGCCGCTTCGCCATTTTTACGACATCGTTCACATTCGTGATTTCGA
>DASYAJ010000024.1:0-5511 GCA_036501405.1 Kapaibacterium sp. (SeqCode) | reverse complement strand
AAATGCGCAGCACAATCGTTTTCTGGATTTCAGAGCCGGCGGTTTGAAATCGAGCGGAATGTTCGAGATCGAAGATCCTGCATTATGAAGTGTTAATTTCTGTACCGAAGAAAAATCCGAATGGAAATGAAAAGAAATATTCGATTTCGGTGTGCGGACAATAGCGCCGACGGCAGAAACATTCGAATAATTCGCCGAAGCTTTACAACAACATTCACATTTAGATAAGCCATCCTCATTGTTCATTCCAATGCCACAGCAGGAGTTCCTCCGTTGACAATCATTTTTCGAAGCACAAGGGCATTCGGTGGTGATAACCCCGATGGAGGCAATCGCCAAAACGATGCTTAAAATACCCGAAAGAATTTTTGAGATTCTCATGACAAGAAGAAAACATCCATGAACGGCCCGTTCGTTCGCCTTCAAATCCAGTAAAAGGATAGAGCAATCCTGAAACTTCAGAAAACAGCTCCCGTTTAACTTTAGACGCGAAAAATACCTCTTTTCTCGATACCTACTATAATCTCGAAGTTCTCGTGAAACCGTCGATGCATACCGATGAATTGCTCAAGTCGCGCCAAGTTCAGATTTGGCGCGTGGCTGCAATCGTGCTCGGTTCCATTGCGGGAATTGCTGTGATCGCGGTGGCTGTGGATCGATATGCTCTCGAGCACATCGCGAAAATCGGTGGAGAACAGCGCGTCGTTTTTCAGCTCGATGCACCTTATGGTTCCGTCGATCTCAAATCGGGCACCACCGCAACCGATATCGCCACGATTGAAACAATGACCGAAGATGGGGTCTCGCATAGCTGCCAATGGAGCTATGGACTTCGATCCGGCGGAATTGGGATGCTCCGCATCGGACTTGGGACCGATGAAGGAATGCGCTCTCAGCCGCCGATCGCGATGTGGCATGCGCATTCCGGATATTCTCCTGCCGCGGCAATGCAGCCTCAGCCGGATTATGCAACGCCCTGTTTACCCCAGCTTTTTTCCTTCTCGATACCTCCCATTGCCAGCGATGGACCAACCTTCCGCGTCATTTCAACCGACGCTGGAACCCTCGTCATTCCAGAAGCAAAAGTGGGAACCCGAATATCCCTTTCCAATCAAATTCCCATTCAATTTTCCGCCAATCTCGGATTAGGCGAATCGAATCTCGATCTCACCGGCCTTTCCCTTACCGACGCCATTATCGAAACGGGCGCGTCCAAAGCAATTATTTGTAGCAGACAACAAAACCCCGTTGCCATGCACAACTGTATTGTCAGCGCCGGAATTGGACTTTGTACCTTTACCGGCATTTCCAACTTGAATACCAATAACTTTACTTTTAATGGAGCCGTAGGAAGTTATCACTTGGGGTTTGAAGGAAAACTCAATCACAATATGGACGCAACGGTGGAAGTCGGACTTGGCATGTGTACAATTTCGATTCCGCCCACGGCCGCGCGCGTGCAAGTATTTTACGACGACGGATTCCTTAGTTCTGTTGCACTTTCCGGCCTATCTAAAATTCGAGATGGCTATGCGACAAGTCCCGGATTCCGTTATTCGTCGAGTCCTGTTCTGACGCTCCATCTTTCGAGCGGTGCCGGTAAAATCTCGGTGAGCTACCACTAACCTCGAAATCTCGCTTTATTCCGCGTTTTTGGAAAGCGTGCGTGTGCGGAATAAAAATTATATAGTGTGTGTTGGATGTGTTTTCATGAAGGATGCCGGTTTATTCATGACTGCGAGCACCTTTTCCTGGAGCGGTTCCACAAAATTATGAATTTTAGTCCATTCTTGAAAAATCGATTTTCATGCAATCCAAAATAGAATGTTGTAACTTTGTAATGAGTCTTAGGCGATCTAAGGCTTCCTTGCTTCCGTCATCCTTGGGACCCTTCCCGGCCATCCATGGCAGACCCATCGTCACTGGAATGTTTAACTTTTTTTCCTTGAACGGTATGGAACTTAAAATTCGCTCCTCGCAGATCGCAACGCAACGGTCTCGAACGGCCAGGTATGGGATAAACTTCCCGTTTTTTCACCGCATCTTTCCGGGGCATACTACAATTCATTGATTCCCGTGTATGGCCGTTCCGGGAATCTATTTCGGAGATTCTATGAAATAGACTTTTTTGATTTTGCTGCTAATCACAGCATCCAGCACATCATACGGTCAATGGAAGGAAATTGCTAATTTTCAAGGGACGGATGGTTCTGCTACTGTGTCTGAGGTAACGGCCTCCCTCAGGGAACCTACTTCGCCCGAATCCAAACCACCTACGGCGAAGTGCAATCGGTAAAGATCGTGAAGGAGTAACCACCCACGAAGCCGATTTTCGCGCGAAACATCTGCTTCTGCTGCATGGGCGAAACGAGAAATTCATCGTGTCAGATGAAATGGAACGCTATGTGAAAGACTTGCCGATTGCAAACAAAATATTCGTCGATATTCCCGGCTGCGACCATTTGAAACTTCCGCGAAAAGCACAGCAGCAGTTTGGCGATTCGCTTGCGATGTTTTAGACGGCGTGCGAGGAATGATTCGTGTTCGGTTCCGTCCTTAATGCTCCGTGAAAGAAGGATTGAGCGGAACGACAACCGACTTCACCCATTGTGTAAAGGCATCGCTCGATAATTCACCAGCGGCCAAGGTAAGAATAATCGATTCTTGCTCTTGCTCATGTGCGAGAATTTCAAAGCCATTCATTTGCAAAACAATTTCGAGCGCTGCATGACCGATTCGTTTATTGCCATCGACGAAGGGATGATTGCGAACGAGAAAAAATCCGAGGGCCGCAGCTTTATCCAGAAGCGATGGATATAAGTCAGTCCCGCCGTAGGTTTGCATCGGCTGTGCGAGTGCGGATTCCAATGCTCCACGATCTCGGACTCCGGATGAACCGCCGGAGCGGAGAATAGCTTGAGCATGAATCCCGAATAGTTGTTCGAGATCGAGCCACTTCATTATGCTAAATGCCGATAGAGCTCGCTGTTTTTGCGGAACGTATACTCCAACGCATCTTGAAAAGTGAGCGTTGCGGGAGTGAGAATACGGTGAAGGCCGCGACGCACGAGTTCCTCTTTAGAAAGCCCAAGCTCCGCCGCGCGCGCATTCAATGCGCGTTGTTCATCGGCAGATAGTTCCAGTTGGAGCGTTTCCATAGATACTGAACAATCGGATAAATTGGTTTACGCCACGGCCTTGCGCTTCAATCCTTCGATCGGCCACATCAGGAGCGCCTGCTCCGCACTTTGCTTCTGGAGCGGATTGCCATCGCGCATGACGATGTCGAACGCTTCCTGACGGACAAGATGATCGAAAAAGGTCGGGTGTGCAAGACGGTTCAGTGCTTCGCGGGTGTCGATCGTGACTTTATTCTGTTTCATTAGTTCGAGGGTTCTATTTAAAAAATTGCATCAAAAATGCTGTCTTTCAATGAGATAAGATGCAGCATCATCCCAAATGATGGTTATTCCGAGCAGCTTTATTAGCTTGGAAAGTCCCTACAGTTCAAAAAAGGCTACTGTAGTTCCCGGTGAGGATGAAATCTTCGAATACTCGGCAAAACGCACACTGGAACTGCACATCGCCGATAGCGCAGCATAAGAATATCGGCGTTGATCGTATCGGCAAAAAAGACGAGTACTGTAAAAAGGACGATTCCTGCGCGAGATAAGCTCCCATACTCTGGAATTTTCGCAGTTTTCGGGCTGGCCGGCCATGGCAATATGGCGAAAGGCGGCAGATCGGAGCCTTCATGCACTGAAAATTTTGGGATGTAATGAAACCACAACCACGGCAAGCTTTCACATCATCGCACCGGTCGATGGAACCGTAATCTGATCGCAGGGCTTCATTTCTCTGTTGCCGCAGGCATTGGCTTTATCGCGCTCTTTGGAGTGAGTATCATGAATGGAGTGGTATTATTGACCTACGTGAAGCAGCATCGCGACGAATACGAAACCACGTTGGATCTTTTGCGTCATGCTTGCCTCAGCCGTGTTCGGCCCATTGTCATGGTTGCGCTTCTGGCGATGATCGGCCTGATGCCTGCCGCACTGTCGACCGGAATCGGATCGGAAACGCAGAAGCCGCTGGCGATCGTGATTGTGAGCGGACTACTGCTCACACCCTTCATCAATCTCATTCTCCTGCCGATTATGTTTCAAGTATTCAAAATTGACCAGCCGAGGAAAAAATTGTTTGGCTGGCGCGTTGGTTAAATACCGCTTATCGTGAAACGTTTCGTATTCTTCACTCTCGTTCTGATGGCGCATTCGGCCGGTGCTCAGCCACCGGCTCGGCTACCTGCACCGGCGGCAAGGCTGATGCCGGCGACGATGCCTTCCATTCGGATCGCCTCCGGTATCGGCATATCGCCGGACGGTTCGATCTTGTGGAATGCGGAAGTGCTGTTTGCGCTTCCCTCGATTTCGGACCACATGCGCCTCTGGATTGGAATCATTCCAACAACGAACCCAGAAGAGACCGGCGATGAAAATGCGGCGGATGGTTTCGTGCCGTTCACGATCGAATACGAATTCGAACTGAAGCGCAGCGGCGTTGCGCCCTTTCTTTATGCGGATGCCGGAGCGGGACCGCAGTTTGGCGATGCTTCCAACCATTCGTTCTTTCAAGCGAAAATGTTTTCGGCCGGCGCCGGAATGACGGCCGGAAACACGGCGGGATTTATCGGAAAATTTGGACTGACCTATAACACTGTTCTCCAACATTCAAACCTTTATGTTGTTCTCAATGCGGGGATCGATTTTTAAGCGGGGATTTTTCTTTGGCATCGTTTCGGTCATGCTCGCGACAACGATGGTGATCGCCTCATCGGCGCGAGCGCAGAATGGAATTGCCGATAGCAGTCTTGCTTATGGGCGTCTTCGCGATGCGTTCGGACTTCGCGTAGGAATCATTGGCAACTGGCTCGGGAATATTACGCCTTCGATCCACAACTCGTCCGACGATCCGCCGGTGGGAACTGGCGTGCGGCCTTCGCTGGAACCCTATTACGAAGCGCATCTGGCTCCGGGCCTTACGGGCGTAGCCACGCTCATGCTCGTCTATCGAAGTTTTGCCGTGCTGGACTTATCCGACATCCGCTTCGAAAGTTATGGCTTTAATTTTTCGACGCGATGGGAACCCGCGGCCAACGTGGGACTTGCCGATCGAACCCATCTCTATTTTCAGCCCGGTATTGGATTCGATACGTTCGACGACCGCGTATCCTTTAGTGTGCCGCTCCGCGCCGGCACGCTCTTGCCGATGGGAACCAACACGGAACTTGAACTCGGCGCGCTCGTGACTCCGGAACTCTTTCTTGGCGTCGGACCCGGAATGTATTACGGCATTACCGCCGGAATTCGCTTTCTTAACGCTCAATAATCATGCGAACGATAACCCTGCGAATCATAACGATGCGAACGACAATTGTTCTTTTCCTCCTCCTTACTTTCGCGTCCGTTTCCTCGGCGCAGAGGGATTCGTTTTCGAAGATGGATCCCTCCA
>DASYAJ010000023.1:0-5586 GCA_036501405.1 Kapaibacterium sp. (SeqCode) | reverse complement strand
TTTTTTCTATCGTTTTCAGCGTGTATGCATTGCTGAATTATTACATCTTCGTTCGTTTGAGTCAGGCTATTCCAGTTTCCTGCTGGCTCGATGCGTGGTTCCTTCCGATCTTTCTCGTTATTTCCCTCAGCTATCTTGCCGGACAATTCCTCGAACATAAAAAAAGCTCCTGGCTGAGTCGTACCCTATCCTGGGCTGGCTCCTTCTGGCTTGGCGCGATGACATGGTTTTTCCTCGCGTTTGTCGTCGGGGATTTCGTGCGGCTCGTGCTGAGCATTGCGGGTTCTTTATGGATGGTCTGGACGCCATGGACAGTCGGGGCGATTACACTTCTCATTTTCGTGCTTGTGATTGTAAGCTTTATCAATGCTCGAAATATTCGTGTAAAACCGCTTTCGATAAAAATCGAGAAGCCCGGAAAGCCGCTCCGCATCGCAGCCATTTCCGATATGCACATGGGGTCGCTCATCGGAAAAAGAATGGTGCGGCAAATGGTGCGAAAAATTAATTCCATTCAGCCCGACTTGGTGCTGATGATTGGAGACCAAGTCGATGGGAACCCGCATCCGGTCATGCAGCTCGATCTCGGAAGCGAGCTAAAGAAGATCGAAAGCAACTATGGCGTCTATGCCATCACTGGGAACCACGAATACATCGGCAATGCGGAAATCAGCTGCGCCTATCTCGAAGCGCACGGCGTGAAGATGATCCGCGACAGCGTGGTAGAGGTAGCGGGAATCTATCTCGTGGGACGTGAAGATGGCGCATCGAAGCAATTCGCTGGAGTGGAACGAAAAGCGCTCGAAGAACTTGTTGCGCCGCTCGATCGATCGAAGCCGATGATCCTCATGGATCACACGCCGTTTCATCTCGAACAAGCGGAGCAGAACGGAATCGATCTTCAGCTTTCCGGCCACACGCACCATGCGCAAATTTGGCCATGGAGCTATATCACGAAGCGCGTCTATGAAGTAAGCTGGGGATATAAGAAAAAAGGGAACACGCACATCTATGTCTCCTGCGGCGCGGGGACCTGGGGACCGCCCCTCCGGCTTGGGAATACGCCGGAAATTATGAGCATCGATTTAGAGTTTTCATAGCGATTATTAGAGATTCTTTTCCGACCATCGTCATTCGTCATTCTTAATTTCCCTTGTCCTCCGAGCGCACTTTTTTCTCCGCCATGGAAGAATTCGGGTTCTTCTCGCATATTTACGAGAAGCTGCCGGAGGATTTCACCGCCGTCTTCGAGATTGCCCGCATGCTCGAAGACGATACGAACCAGCTTGCCCAAAAGCTCGCGCCGATGATGAAGCTCGCATCCTCGCAAGGCATCGATCCGCCCAAAAAAGAACCCGAGGACCAGCACCGCTACCTTCCCGCCGGCGACCGATACGCTGCGGATCTCATCACGAGCTATCACGACGTATCGCGGATTTATCCAAGCCAATTTTTGCTTCCCGATGAAATTTTTCTCGAACGGCTTGCGCTCAGGGAACTTTGGATGCCCGTCGTCAAAAGCGCGCGCATCCTTCCGGTGGACGATACCGCGCAGACCTTCTCCTTCGATAGCCGCAAGCAGAAAGTCTATGTCCTCTTCGATACGTCGCTCTCGATGCAATCGCACCATCGAATTCATCTTGCGAAGGCGGTTCTTTATGTGTTCCTGAAGCGGAACAAAGTGGAACTCGGCCATGTCAGTTTCCGGACGTTCGACGATCGCGTTGGCGATCTTCACACGGCGGTCGATCTTGCAAGCTACGAAGCGCTCATGCGTTACGCACTGCGGATTACGCACTTGGGGGAGGGAACTGTTCTGCAACAGGCGCTCCTTCAGGCGCTCGATGACGTCGCGGAGATGGAGCACCTCTCCGGCGCGGAAATTCTGATTATCACCGATGGCGCCGTTCAGCTCGATGAAGATCTTATTCGTTCCAAAATGGATGAGCATGTCCTGATTCATTCTGTGAAAATTGGCCATGCGGAAGTGTTTGCCAGCGAAGCACAGATTGCCGATATGGTCGCACGCGGAAAAATTCACGACCGCATTTTGCTCGATCTCCAGGCGCAGAAAGCGGACATCGAGCACAAGCTGCGCGTCACCGAAGGCGCGGCGCGAAGGCACACGCTTGAACAAATGCTCGCCGGGGTCCGAGCGCAGATTGCCCAGCGGAAAGTTCCATTCGGCCATGAACTCGAAAAGCTCTCCCAAGTTTTCATCAATATCGATGACCTGACGGAAACGGAACGGTTCCGTGCCGATGCCGAGACCATCGCCGATCTCGAATCGCTCGCCTTCGCGCTCGAAGAGGAAGCGAAAGAATTCTTGACGCCGGAATTAACGAAAAAGCTGGCCGTCCTCCACGATCATATTCGGTTTCTACAGCGATATGAAACCGACGCGACCTTGCTTGCGCGATTAAAGGAGATCGACGATCATCTTCGACGTTTGCTTTCGGAATTTTTGGGCACTCCAAACGGAAGCTCTGAAAGCGCAGTCGAGGTGGAAGGAGGAACGCCTGCGGGATCTGACCATTCCACCCATTTACCCATGACCGACGAGGACATCCGCGACTTGAAATTCCTGCTCGAAGCCGATTTTTCGATTTCGCAAAGCTGGGCGCTGCTGCTCAAGTGGCTTTGGCAGCGCGCGAAAGCAACGGGCAGACGAATTCGAAGAAGATAGGTGACTACTAAAAAAAGCTGCCTTTTCTTTTTTTTCAATTTTTTTTTTACGAGGAAACTCCATTTGATTTTTTCTGTTGTCCATCTCGCTTAGGCTTTTCCGCAGTTCTTGCGAGAGCCTGAGCGCCATCGTACCCATCCATATTCTGTTCGCTCCTCAGACGTATGAAATTCATCGCGCAAATTAAGCCGTTGCAAGAGACGCTCGGCACCGTTATCGGTGTTATCCCTTCGAAATCGACATTACCGCAGCTCGAAACCGTGCTTGTCGAACTCAAAAGCGATTCGCTCACCTTCACCGGCACCGATCTCGAAATCACCGTCGCGACTACGCTCGAAGTCAGCGGCGTGAAAGATGGTACGGCGAACATTCCCGCGAAGCTTTTTTACGAAATCGTTCGCGCGCTGCCGGAAGGCGAACTGACCTTCACACTCGATAAAGCCACGAAGCGCGCCACGCTCCAAACCGCGCAGGGAAATTACCAGATTGCGGTCGATGAAACGGCCCAGCTTCCGAACGCTTTTGCCGATTTCAAAGCAGAAGGGACCATCCAGGCCGATGCCGCGACGCTCAAGCGCCTGATTTCGAAAACGCTCTTTGCTGTTTCAACCGACGATCTCCGGCCGAGCATGATGGGCGTGCTCTTCCAATTTTCCCCCGATGGCACTCGTGCTGTAGCAACCGACGGTCACCGCCTTGTGCGATTTACGAACACGACGCTCAAGACCGAGAGCGAACTCGATATTATCGTTCCATCGAAGGCGCTCAATCTTGTCGCGAAATCGATTGGCGATACCGAGCCGGTCTCGCTACGCTATAGCACGACGCATGTTGAATTCAAATCGGGCAGCACGACCATCCTTTCGCGCTTGATCGACGAACGTTATCCGAACTACGAAGCGGTGATTCCGCGCGAGAACGATAAGCAGTTGCTGATCTCGAAAGATGCGATGCTCCGTTCGGTGAAGCGCGTCTCGATTTTTGCCAATGCAAATACCCGGCAGCTCCGATTCCAGCTTGCGAAGGACCAGATGTCGGTGCTCGCCGAAAATTACGACGCCGGCAACGAAGCACGCGAACAAATTCCTTGCGATTATTCGAACGACGAACTGACAATTGGTTTCAATGGCCGCTTCATCGAAGACGCGCTTTCGCATCTCGATACCGAAGACATTACTTTCAAATTCTCCACGCCGACCCGCGCCGCTATTCTGGAACCCGTCAGCACGAACGAGGAAGATTTGCTGATGCTCGTCATGCCGGTACGACTGAATGGATAACTCAGGTTAATCCAGGTTCAGACATTGCGCGCCGAATCCATCCATTTAAAAAACGTCCGCAATCACGCGGATACCGTTGTAGATGCGTTAGCACCGAAGATTAACGTCCTGATTGGCGAAAATGGCGCGGGAAAAACATCCATTCTCGAAGCGCTTTCGCTCACGACGATCGCAAAAAGTTTTGCTGCGCAATCCGATGCCGTTTTGCTTCGTCAGGGAGAACAGACGCTTTCGGTCGATGCGCGGTTTGTGAGTGATCTTGGCGTGGGCCATCATGTTGCGGTGGAAATAGAAACGGTTCCGCGTCTCAAAAAAACGATCTATGCTAACAGCGAACGCCTTCGCGCTTTTGCCGATCTTGTCGGCCGCGCGCCCGTTGTGGTCTTAACGCCAGACGAGAAAATCATTACCGGAGGGCCGCCGGCCGAACGAAGAAGGTTCCTGAATCTGGTCCTTTCTCAAGCGAGCCGCGCCTATCTCGAAGATGAAATTGAATATCGCCGCGCCCTCAAGCAGCGCAATGCCATTCTGTCGGAAGCAAGGCAGAAGCGGCTTTCGTTCTCGGCGATGCAACCATTGCTCCAACCATGGACAGAACTTGTTATCAAGCACGGCGCGCCGATTCTGCGAAGAAGGAACCAATTTATCGAGGAATTTCGTCCGAGGCTCATCGAGGCATATCGTCTGCTATCGGAAAGCAAAGAAGAGCCGATTGTCGCGTATCGGCCGATAGGCTTGGAACAATTCCGAAGCAATTTTTCGGACCTATTACAAGCGCAGGCGGAATCGTTAGCCGCCGAAGAATTCCGCCGAGGCTCGACGCTCTTCGGTCCGCACCGCGATGAAGTGCTACTCTCGATCAATCCCGGCCAGGAAGCACGGCTCTATGCCTCGCAAGGACAGCACAAAACACTGCTCGTGGCCATGAAGCTTGCCGAATTCGAATACCTGAAAGATGCCACCCGCGAAACGCCGATGCTGCTGCTCGACGATGTCTTCAGCGAACTCGATGAAGAACGCGCACGCCGCCTCTTGGAACTTGCTTCATCCGGCGAATTAGGACAGACATTTATTTCTTCCACGGAACGGGAACGGTTCCAAACGTTGCTGGGCACGAATCGGGAAGATCATCGTATCTTCTCCATCGAACGCGGCGGGGTTCTCGCACGTTAAGTTTTTTTCAGATTATTTATCCATGCACCAGCCACTTTCGCTTCAAAAAGCTATCTTCGACACGCTCAAGGAATTCGGGCTGGACAAAAAAGCGCGCTCTTACTCGGTCATCACGAATTGGGAGAAAATCGTCGGAGAAAAAATTGCGAACGCGACAGAACCGGAGAAGCTCGAGAAGGGAATTTTAAGTATTCGCGTGAAAAGCGCGGGCTGGCGCTATGAATTGACGCTGCAAAAAGCGTCTATCCTCGAAAAGATAGCCAAAGAATGCGGCGTGGGGGTCGTGCGAGATATCTTATGGAAATCCTGAAGTAATAACCATCCCCCAACCCCCGCCTTGAAAAGGCGGGGAGTTTGTTCAGCTTTTCATTTTAATTCCGCAGCCGACAGCTTTCGTCTTTGCCACGGTGACCGCTTTGCCGGCAAGCAGTTCGTTCACCGCATTTG
>DASYAJ010000022.1:0-3217 GCA_036501405.1 Kapaibacterium sp. (SeqCode) | reverse complement strand
TACTCCCTCCCGCTTGCGGGAGGGCTGGGGAGGGTGTGTGAGAATTCAATTTTTAAGTTCACTCTTACCATTTCCGACATCGGCACACCCTCCCGCTTGCGGGATGGGAATTAAATCTTACTCTCTCCCGCTTACGGGAGGGCTGGGGAGGGTGCGTGGGAAATTCAATTTTTAAGTTCACTCTTACCCTTTCCGACATCGACACACCCTCCCAAACCCTCCCGCAAGCGGGAGGGCTTTTAGCATTCCCAGTTCGCGTTCCTCGCAGACAAAATAGCAAAGGACCATCGGATGTTTTTTTTCGAAAAATTTTGCGGAATCCTTGACATCACCATTTTTATTTCGTAAGTTAGGATGTACTGTGATGGGCACCTAAGCAGGATCGGTTCATGCTTCGAGCCATGCTGAAAAAAAATAAGACGAAAGAGCAAATGTCTTCATGAAAAGAAAATGAATATTAAACGCGCTCAGCAGACCTGAAAAGCCTTGCATTGCGACAATTACTGGAGCTAAAATCATTTTTTATTGAAGCGAACCTTATTGGCTGTATAGGAATTAGTACAGAGAATGGCGCACATTCTTATTATCGACGACGAAGCCGCGATCCGCGATACGCTTGGAATGACCTTCGAATTCGAGAAGGACGAGCATGGCCGGGCGCTGTATCATGTGCTCGATAAAGAAAGCGGAATCGAAGGTCTGAAGCTGGTCCAAAATATGGATCAGCTTATCGACTGCATTCTGCTGGACGTGAAAATGCCGGGGATGGATGGGATCGAGACACTCGAAAAGTTGAAGGAAGTCCGCCCGGAAGTTCCGGTGATTATGATTTCGGGTCATGGAACGATCGAAACGGCGGTCGAAGCTACAAAACGCGGCGCTTTCGATTTCCTGGAGAAGCCTTTAGACCGGGAACGGGTACTGCTTGCTGTCCGCAATGCGACCGAAAAGAAGCAGCTCGTGAGCGAGAACCGGCAGATGCGGGAGCGGCTGAAAGGCAAGGAACGGATGCTGGGAACTTCGGCGGCGATGCGGAATATCCGGGCGCTGATCGAGCGCGTTGCACCAACCGATGCGCGGGTGCTGATTACGGGCGCGAATGGTTCCGGGAAGGAACTCGTGGCGCGAGCGATTCACCGGCAATCGAAGCGGGCGGAGCTGCCGTTTGTCGAAGTGAACTGCGCGGCGATACCGAAAGATTTGATCGAGAGCGAGCTATTCGGCCACGAAAAGGGTTCCTTCACGGGAGCTGTCACACAGCGGATCGGAAAGTTCGAGCAGGCGGATCAGGGAACGCTTTTTTTGGATGAAGTCGGCGATATGTCGCTCGAAGCGCAGGCGAAGATGCTTCGTGTGATCGAGGAAGGACGATTGGAGCGGGTCGGAAGTTCAACGGGTCGTCCGATACCGGTGAATGTCCGCATTCTTGCCGCGACGAATAAGAATTTGGCGGAAGAAATTCGGCATGGGCATTTTCGGGAGGATTTATATCATCGGCTGAACGTGATTCCGATTTACGTTCCGCCGCTCCGCGAGCGGCGTGAGGATATTCCGATGCTTGTCCGAGAGTTTTCGAAGGAATTTTGCACGGAGATGAACCGGAAGGCGATCCGCTTCGACGACGCCGCAATGAAGCTATTGGTCTCGCTTCCCTATACGGGTAATATTCGGGAGCTTCGGAATGTGATCGAGCGGATCGTTATTCTGGTGGGTCGCGATGTGGTACATCAGGAAGATGTGGAACATTTGGGCCTCGCTTTTTCGATGCGCGATGAAAGCGTTCCCATTGCGAACGCAACCAATGTGGGCATCGCCAATGCGAATGTTTCCGCAAATGGGAACCATGCGCCGGAGCCGCGTAGCCAAGGGGAAGAGATCGCGCCCGATGAACTTTCGAAAAGCGTGATCCTGACCGACGCGGACATTCGCAGAATGGAACATCAGGACGAGCAAGAATCCTATTCCATTATTGGAAACGGCGCAGAAAATCCGCTGGACGAGGCGATGCAGGCGCAGTCCTTCCAGGATTTTAAGGACCTTGCCGAAAAGGCATTCATTCTCGAAAAGCTGAAAGAGCAAAATTGGAATATTAGCCGGACGGCCGAATCCTTGAACATTCAGCGATCGCACCTGTATACGAAGATGCGGAAGTTCAATCTGATGAAAGACGGTCGAGCGCCGGAAACAAGCGGGAATGAACCGGAAACGCTCGATCCTGACGATGCGACGCCATTGGACGATGACGATGACCTTCTCTAATATTTTTTTCAGAAACTTCGCTCCCATTTTTTCGTTTAGTCCTTTCATAATGGGTGAATCGCTAAAAGAAAAAATGGAGAGTGCTCTTTCCAACGGTTTTGAACGGGCACAAGAAGAAAAAGTAAAAGAACTTAACCGTCTTTCCGTGACGGGAAAGAAGATTTCTCGCAAGGATTACAACACGCGCAATCTTGCAGAGCTCTATAGTGAACTCGGACTTTGCTATCCCTCTGGAACGCCGCTCCGGGAATTTCAAAAGAATTAACGGGAAAAGAATAGGGAGAGGATTTTCCCGGAGATTACGGATAATCCGGGATCCAGATTACGGATTATCCGGGGTCCATCGGCCGGTATTTGAGGCGCATTCGTTCCCACCAATCGATGAAGCGCCGGAAATAGGCGCGCTGCGGTTCGAGTAAAAGATTGTAATCGGCCGCGCACGAATCGAGCGTTGCCGAAAGCGCAGACACCGGCGCAAGGGGCACAAGGCGAATGGCGTAGTATTCGGCGCTTCCACATTGTTCGTTCAGGTCCGCCGAATCGATGGTATAAAGTTTCCCAAACCGAATCATCGTTCGCAGCGAGTCCATATCTTGAGGATCGAGCGTTGCAATGCCATGCACTTCGTGTTTTTTCCCGTTTTGCGTTACAAATGTTTCGACGACCATCGTTCCCGTCGTATCCATCGTCCAGGTATCGCAGGGTTCATAGCCGGTTTCAGTTCCCATGATGAAAAAGCTGAATTTGAAATCCGGCGCCAAAGCATCCTTGGGTTTGGCCGGAATGCTGGGATGTGCCGGAACCGATTTTTCCGTGTTCGAGGAACTGCAGGCCGTGAATGCCGCAGCGAACAAAATGGGGAGAAAGCATTTCAAAAAAAACTTCATGGAAATATTCGTTCGCAGACGCTGTCGATTGACGCGAGTGATTCGCTAAAGGTTTTGATAACAAAGTGAGG
>DASYAJ010000021.1:0-3133 GCA_036501405.1 Kapaibacterium sp. (SeqCode) | reverse complement strand
GCGCTTCTTTCACCACTTCTTTCGATTGCACATCGAGGTGGTTCGTCGGCTCGTCGAGAATGAGCGTGTTAACTGGTTCGAGCAACATTTTCGCTAATGCCAAACGCGACTTTTCCCCTCCCGAAAGCACACGCACCGGCTTGTAAACATCATCGCCCTGAAAAAGAAAGGCTCCCAAAAGCGTTCGGAGCTGCGCTTGTCCACGAACCGAATTCCCTGAGGTTTTTCCCCACCCGACCGCTTGGGTATTGCCTTGATCGTGAAAAAATTGCGCCCTTGTGATCTCTTCTACGGTTTCGAGAACCGTCAAATCCGGTTTCAATGCTTCGGCCTGGTGCTGCGCGTAATAGCCGAGCATGACATTATAGCCGAGTTCCAGTGTCCCTCCCGTTAACGGTTCCTGACCGGCGAGAATCTTTCCCATCGTTGTTTTGCCTTCGCCGTTCTTGCCGAGAAACGCCACGCGGTCGCCACGCTCGATGCGAAGTTCCACATTCGAAAAAATGTCGCGGACTCCATCGTAGGACTTCGCGCCGTGCTCGATCTCGAAGACCATCCTGCCCGATGGTGGGGCGTGCGGAAAACTGAAATGGACCGATTTCCCCCGCGAGGAAAGTTCGATGCGTTCCATGCGCTCCAGCATTTTAATGCGCGATTGCGCTTGCCGTGCTTTCGTGGCTTTGTATCGGAACCGTTCCACAAAGCTCTCTAATTCTTTGCGCCGCGCATCGATATTAGCGGCTTGCGCCAGAAGCTGTGCCTCGCGCTCGGCTTTCGTTTTTTCGTAGTACTCATAATTGCCGGCATAGACTTCAATGCGCGCTTGTTCGATCTCGGCTGTCCGGTTCGTCACGACGTTCAGGAATGCCCGGTCATGCGAGACCATGATGAGCGATCCCTCCCACGCATTCAGAAAATTTTCGAGCCACATCATGCTTTCCAGATCGAGGTGGTTCGTCGGTTCGTCGAGCAGCAGCGCATCGTTTCGAGCAATCAGAAGCTTCGCGAGCATAAGCCGCATTTGCCAGCCGCCGGAAAAAGTGGAGACGGGCTGAATAAAATCACGTTCCCGAAATCCGAGTCCCGCAAGAATTTTCTTTGCGTCGCTTTCGAGTATAAATCCGCCGAGATCTTCGAAGCGATGGTGCAGGTTCCCGAATCGTTCCACGATCTGCATGTAGGCGTCGCTCATGTGATCCTGATTCGGATCTTCCATGTCTCGCTGTGCCTTTTCGATGGCTTCTTCGATCTCGATCAAATCTTCCCTGGCACGCATTGCTTCAGAGATGAGCATCCGCGATTGCGCGGCTGTGTCCAGCATCGGCTCCTGCGGAAGGTAGCCGATCTCGTAATTCGAGGGCATGTTCACATTGCCGGATTCCGACTCATAGACCCCGGCGATAATGCGGAGCAGCGTCGTTTTGCCCGCTCCATTCGGGCCGACAAGGCCCATCCGGTCGCCGGGGCGGACGGTAAGCGTGGCATCGCGGAAAAGGAACTTTCCGCCAAACTGCATCGAGAGATGTTCGAGAGCGATCAAATGGCTAATGTTTAATTGTGGAAATCATGGCTGCAATCCTCTTCTCGTCCGGTGCCGATGTCGCACGAAGGGCATGTGATGCTCCACATGCTGGCCCTCTTTATTATAAGGCAGGATCGAAATCGATCCATCCATTTCGAGAATCGCGGTGCGGACTTCCGAAAGATCGTTGAAGCCATGCTCGCGGATTTGCTCTTCCAATTCTTCGGGCCGAATCGATTCCTTTTGCAGATTCGATGCGACATATTTTCCGTTCCTAACCAGCAGGCGCGGCTCACCGCTAATCAGGTTCCCAAGTTTCGTTTCCTTGTAAATAAATTTCGTCAGAATGATATTGATCAGAATCAACGTCGCCGCCGCGACAATACCGCCAACCAGCGAACTATCGCTGCCGACCATCGCATTCTGCACGGCATTCGAGACGAGCAAAATCAGCGCGAAATCGACGAGCGATAACTGCGAAACGTGCCGCTTGCCGGCAATGCGAAACGCCAC
Source organism: Kapaibacterium sp. (SeqCode) (assembly GCA_036501405.1). Classification (GTDB taxonomy): domain Bacteria; phylum Bacteroidota; class Ignavibacteria; order Palsa-1295; family Palsa-1295; genus PALSA-1295. The sequence continues at coordinate 1,098 of DASYAJ010000021.1, read as the reverse complement.
GAGAATAAAAAGATAGATTACCGCGCTCCGCACGACGATCGCCACCATATTATCGAACCACATTTCTTCTCTTCATTTATTTCTTGTTATTATCCTCTTTGATTTTCGCATGAAGCGGCTCTTCCGGTAGTTCCCGTGTTGCAATTGCATCCAGAATATCGATCATCGTTTGGCATTTCAGTTCGAATGCTTCTTTCAGCCCGTCGTTTTCGAGGATGAGATCGGCTTCGGCGCGATCCTCCTCGGAAATATCCTGCTCGCGAAGACGCGCTTTTGCGTCGGCAGCCGAAAGCCGGCCTTCTTTTATGACTCGCTCGATTGAAGCGGCATCCGGGCTTTCGACGAGGACGATATAATCAAAAATTTCCCGAAATCGAGTTCGCAGCACTAAGGCCGATTCCACCGCCACTGCTCCGCCCGCCTGCAGCGCACAGACTTTCTCCACTTCTTTCGTGACCGCCGGATGCACGACCGCTTCTACTTTTTTCAGCAGAGTGTTGTCCTCGAAAACCCGAGACGCGACAAAGCAGCGGTCCAGTTTCTCGCCGTTATAAGTTTGTGGGCCAAGGATTTCGATCAATTTCTTGCGAAGCGCGGCATCGCGTTCCATTATTTCGCGGGCAAGTTCATCGGTACGCAGCACGGTATAGCCGCGTTCCTCCATGAGCCGAATCAGCACCGATTTGCCCGTGCCGAGTTTCCCTGTAATCCCAATGCGTGCGCAGCGTTTCACAAATAAGTTTAGTTCTGGTTTTCGGAACTTTTGCCGACGCCGCTGCCGATTTCAGTCCGATTTCTAAGATTTTTTTTCAGTTCATAATTCATGAATTAATATTCAGCAAATTCATGAATGTATATTCGGGTCGCGTAAATCAATTCCCAAAAAGTTATATCTATCACAATAATTAAATCCTTATGACATAATTTAACTCGATCTGGTTCCGCATAAAGACCGCAAGGTGCTGGCCATCCTCGCTTGGACCCGGATTGCAGAACTTCATCCTCATAGTTCCTCGCATGGACAGACGGGGACGAATGTCCAACAGCAGGCGGGACACCTGCTCCACGCGACATTATGGAATGAATATCTTCCTCACA
>DASYAJ010000020.1:0-1752 GCA_036501405.1 Kapaibacterium sp. (SeqCode) | reverse complement strand
ATTATGAAGGAAAATCTGGAAGTAATGCAATCGCGCAACATTCGGATTCCAGTCGTGCTCGGCGGCGCAGCGCTGACTCGAAAGTTTGTCGAAAAAGATCTGCGCGCGCTTTACGAAGGCAATCTCTCCTACGCACAGGATGCCTTCGATGGTCTCCATTTCATGGAGAAGCTGAAGAACCCGAAGCCTGATGTAGGCGTGACCTTTAGGTCACGGTCAGACGATGCACACCGTGACCTGAAGGTCACTGCTACGCAGGATTTCGAAGAAGAACTCGATAACGCCACCGGCGCGGAATCCAAAATCGTGATGGCAAACCGCGCATTGCCCTGGCTTCAGCACCCAAAAACGATAACGAACGCAAGCGAAAAAAGCGCAGAACTGGAAGCACTCGAAGAGGAGATAGCGGAATTTCCCATCGCTGTGCAAAAAATCGAGACGGCCGAAGGAACGACCAAGCTTACCCGCACGAGCGCCACACCGCACGATAATCCTGTTCCAACGCCGCCTTTTTGGGGCACCCGTGTGGTTGATGACATCAAGCTCGAAAAAGTGTGGGAATATCTGAACGAAGTAGCGCTCTTCCGCGGTCAGTGGCAAATGAAGCGCGGCAAGCGTACTCCAGAAGAATTCGAGAAGCAAATCGCAGAGATCGCACGCCCGAAGCTCAACGAGCTAAAGTTAAGAGTTAAAAGAGATAAGGTGCTTACGCCTAAAGTTGTTTATGGCTATTTCCCTTGCTGGTCGGAGGGGGAAGATTTGGTGATTTTATCGTCCAAAACGTCGAGCAATTTTATTGATAAACAAGAGAATGTTGGAAGCATTGGCGACCTCGTAGAATACAAGCGTTTCACATTCCCGCGCCAGCCAACCGCTCGCCGCCTTTGCCTTGCAGATTTCTTTTTGCCGAAAGAAGAAGCTATCCGTCGCAATCAGCCGGATGTCGTATCGTTTACAGCGGTCACGGTTGGTCGTGAAGCAAGCCAATACACGAAGCGGCTGTTCGAGGCTAACAACTATGCCGATTACCTCTTCATCCACGGCCTTTCTGTCGAAACGGCCGAGGCGCTCGCGGAATATTGGCACAAGGTCGTCCGCACGGAATTAGGGATTGCGGGTAAAGATGCCGCCGATGTTGCGCGGCTTTTTAGTCAGGGTTATCAGGGTTCGCGGTACTCATTCGGCTATCCGGCCTGCCCGAATCTGGAAGATCAAACAAAGCTCTTCGAACTCATTCATCCGGAACGAATCGATGTCACGCTAACCGAGGAGTTCCACCTCGAACCGGAGCAATCGACAACGGCCATTATTGCCCACCACCCGAACGCAAAGTATTTTTCGATAAAATAGCTTATTTCTTGATCGGCTTAATCGCCGTCACGAGGTAATTTCCTTCGCCGCGGTCCTGGAGCGTGAACGTGACCGAATCGCCGACATTCAATCCCGCCAGCAATTCCGGCTTCTGAACTTGATAGTCCATCGTCATCGCGTCCATGACGCCGGCAACGGTTCCGGCGTCGAGCGTAATGCTTTTGGAGCTCGCGTTCACAGCACGAACAATTCCTTTTCCCTGGCCTTCTTTAATGGCGGTTGCAGCAAGTTTCGTCGTATCGCCGGATGGGTTTTCATTTTGCTGCTTAGAGCACGCGAGAAATGCAACGAGAGTGAGAGAGAATAGAATTTGCTTGCGCATTGTCGGATAAGATTAAGCTGGTTAATTAAAAAATGGGACGGCGAGAGTGCCCATTTTTT
>DASYAJ010000019.1:0-13611 GCA_036501405.1 Kapaibacterium sp. (SeqCode) | reverse complement strand
GCCTCGCAACCGCCGATTATGACGACCGGCGGGCCAGCAATTGTTTCACCGCAAAATGAACGACCGCAACCGGAAACACTGCCCGTCCAGACGCCGGGCCAAACGAAGTGATGAACGAGACAGGAGATTATAAGCTATTATGAGCGCGAACGCAATAACATCGGGTGAAACTGCCGCGACGATCGACGGCCAGCCGCTCAATTATTTGAACAACGGATGGGGCATTAGGTCGTGGCTACTCACCAAGGACCACAAGCGCATTGCGCTGCTGTACCTTTTTGCCGTTACGTTTTTCTTTATCGTCGGTGGTATTTATGCGCTACTCATCCGCATTAATCTTCTCTCGCCGCAAGGTCTGTTCGATCCGGATACGTACAACCGCATTTTCACGACGCACGGGATCATCATGGTTTTCCTGTTTCTCGTGCCTGCCGTGCCCGCGATTTTAGGGAATTTCCTTCTTCCCATTATGATCGGCGCCAAAGATTTGGCGTTTCCAAAGATCAATCTGCTCAGTTGGTATTGCTATGTCGTGGCCGGGATTTTTCTCGTCGTTGCGATTATCGCGGGCGGCGTCGATACAGGCTGGACCTTTTATGCGCCGTACAGCACCAGCTATTCGAACTCGAATGTGCTGCTGGCCGCAATTGGAATTTTTGTCGCAGGATTTTCTTCGATTCTAACGGGAATCAACTTCATCGTAACCGTCCATACGATGCGCGCGCCGGGCATGACATGGTTTCGGCTTCCGCTCTTTGTCTGGGGGCACTACGCGACGGCGCTTGTGATTATGCTCGGCACTCCGGTGCTGGCGATTACGGTTTCGCTCATGGCGATCGAACGCGTGGCCCATGTCGGAATTTTCGATCCTGCTTTAGGAGGCGATCCGGTGCTTTTCCAGCACATGTTCTGGTTCTATTCTCATCCGGCAGTCTATATTATGGTCTTGCCCGCGATGGGCGTCGTTTCCGAACTCATTGCGAACTTGTCCCGAAAAAATATATTCGGATATAAATTCGTGGCGATGTCGAGCCTTGCCATTGGTGTGTTCGGGTTTTTAGTATGGGGTCATCATCTCTTCGTTTCGACGCAGTCGGTTTATCTCGGAGTCATTTTTTCGTTTTTGAGCTACGCGGTCGCTATTCCTTCGGCGATTAAAGTATTCAATTGGACGGCGACGCTCTATCGAGGTTCGATTTCCTACGATACTCCGATGCTCTATGCATTGGGATTCATCTTCCTGTTCCTGATCGGCGGCATGACGGGGCTTTTTGTCGCTGCGCTTGGCATCGACGTTCATGTGACCGACACCTATTTTGTGATCGCGCATTTCCACTACGTGATGGTTGGCGGCTCATTGATGGGCTTCCTTGGCGGGATGCACATGTGGTGGGGCAAGATCACGGGCAGAATGTATCCCGAAACGTGGGCACGCGCGGCGATGGTGATTCAGTTTGCGGGATTCAACCTGACGTTTTTCCCGCAGTTCATTCTTGGTTACCTCGGGATGCCGCGACGTTATGCCGCCTATCCGCCAGAGTTTCAAGTTCTGCACGTTTTATCGACGGCCGGCGCGACGATCCTCGGTTTAGGCTTGGCGATTACGATCGTTTATTTCATCTGGTCGCTGAAGAATGGCAAGCGCGCTCCTGCAAATCCGTGGGGCGCTTCGGGCCTCGAATGGCGCATTCCTTCGCCGCCGCCAACGGAAAACTTTTTAGTATCACCTGTCGTGACATGGGAGGCCTACGAAATTACTCCAATGGAATCGATGGAAGTGATGGGATATCCCGGCGACCCCGGTAAGTCGACACAGCCTGTCCATGCCGAGCATGGTACAGAGGACTGACCCATCACACCTTAGCACTTAGCAGTTTACTACTTAGCACTCAAAAAAGTGGCACTGATCGACACAGAAACAGCCCCGGAGCGGGTCAAGCTTCACGCGGAGCACCACGCCCACCTTGCGCACCACTTCGAAAGCATGGAGCAGCAGCGCGAAGCGGGCACGCTTGGCATGTGGTGGTTCCTGCTGACCGAAATCATGTTCTTCGGGGGCATGATGCTCGCCTACACGGTGTATCGGCACATGTATTTCGACGCCTTCGCCAAAGGAAGCGATGTGCTCAGCATTTGGTGGGGGACGTTCAACACGGCTGTGCTGATCGGCAGCAGCTTGACGATGGCGCTGGCCGTTTTTCATGCGCAGTTAGGAAATCAAAAAAAGGTTGTGATGTTCCTTCTTTTCACGATCATTTTAGGATGCGTCTTTTTACGTGTGAAGTACATCGAGTACAGCGATAAATTTACGGAGCATGTTTTTCCGGCGGGCGATTATCGCTGGCCGATTGTGCATGAAGCGGACCGTCCGAACAACCCAGGCGATTTGCTGATGATGCTCGTCGGCATTGAGCCGCTGAATGGTTCTGTGGATGCGCAGCACGAAGCCTTCCCAGAAAAAGTTACCACTAAATATGCCGAAAGCAAAGCATATTATGGCGTAGACGGAGCCATTCCCGAAAATGCGCAGGACTCCGGATTCGGTGGCCATGTCCGCATGTTTTTTTGGCTCTATTTTGCCATGACTGGTTTTCATGCGCTGCACATGATCATCGGCATCGGGCTTCTGCTCCTGCTGATGTGGCGAACGCGGAGAGGAGATTTCTCGCGAGAATATCATTCGTATATCGAGTTGACGGGACTCTATTGGCATTTTGTCGATATTGTTTGGATTTTCCTGTTCCCGCTCCTCTATTTAGTCGACCGACACTTATAATTTTTCAGGAATATGTCTGAACACATCGTACCGAAAAAAACGTATTACACCATCTTCTCCGCGCTGCTCGTGTGTACGGCGCTGACGGTCGTGTTCGCGTTCATCAATCTCGGGAACTTCAATATTGTTGCGGCGCTCGCGATTGCCGCCATCAAGGCGACGCTTGTGATCTTATTTTTTATGCACGTTAAGTATTCGTCCCGTCTGACGAAACTGTGGGTTGCGGTCGGTTTTATCTGGCTTTTTGTCATGCTGGCAATCACCATGACCGATTATTTAAGCCGAGCATGGCTTGTGTACCAGCCGTGAGGAATCGTTGTAAATAAATCCGACACTGAGGGAACAACATTATGGTCTTGGGTGATTAGAATGGGTCACGATTTGTTCGTCCACATTCTTCTTAAAATTCTCCACTGTCCATGATTGACCTAATCACAGAGGCCACTGAACTCTTCGCCAGCTCGCTCGATTACGAGCGAACGCTCGCGCGTATTACAGAACGCGCGGTGCCGCAAATTTCCGATTGGTGCAGTGTCGATATTGTGAATGCGGAACATGGCGGAATCGATCGGCTCGCGGTGTCCCATATCGATCCCGAAAAGGTAAAGTGGGCGAGGGAACTTGCTCGCAAATTTCCGTTCGATCCCAATGCGCCGACGGGTGTTCCACGCGTTATTCGGACCGGAAAATCGGAGTACATTCCGGAAATCACACCAGCGATGGTCGATGCTGCGAACCTGAATGAGGAGCAGCGCAACATTCTCGATCGGCTCGGATTAAACTCGATTATGATCATTCCGTTGGCGGCACGGTCCATCGTGCTCGGAGCGATCACGTTTGTCATGGCGGAATCGGGGCGCCATTTTGGCGAGGACGATCTCACGCTTGCCGAAGATTTGGGGCGGCTTGCGGGGCTTGCGGTCGATAACGCCATGCTCTATCGCGCAGCGCAGCAGGAAATTGCTTCCAGGAAAGAAACCGAATTGGAACTGCGAAAGGCAAAAGAAATTACGGAAGCCAGCGAACGCCAACTGGCCATCGCGAATAAGGCCAAGGACCGGTTTCTTGCGATCCTGAGTCATGAACTTCGCACGCCTCTCACGCCTCTCACGCCGGTGCTCGCTACGGTGCAGATGCTGCAGGAAGAGAATACTTCCGCCGAAATGCAGCAGTGGCTCGATATTATCGAGCGAAACACGCAGCTCGAAGTGCGGCTGATCGACGATCTTCTCGACCTCACGCGCATTTCGAATGGCAAGCTCCGGCTGAAAAACGAGACGGCCAATCTTAACGAGATTGTTCAGAGCGCTCTCTCGATGTATGGGGAAGAAATTCGCGCGAAAAATTTACAACTCGAAACGCATTGGGATGCGAAAGGACCCTTTGTCGAAGGAGATCCCGCTCGGCTCCAGCAGATTTTCTGGAACCTTCTAAAAAATGCCATCAAGTTTACACCGGAAGGAAAGTGTATTACTGTTCGGACATCCGACGGCAATGGCCGCGTTACCGTCGAAGTGGAGGACACTGGCATGGGAATGACCGAAGAGGAGATCGACCAAATTTTCGAACCCTTCGAACAAGGCAAAGAAGTTGCCGGACAGTTCGGCGGGCTTGGATTGGGGCTTGCTATTAGTAAACTTCTTGTCGAAGCGCACGGTGGCTCCATTTCTGCACGAAGCGATGGCGAAGGAAAAGGTTCCGTTTTTTCGGTCGATTTGGTTCAGGTTATGCCCACGCAATCGGTTTTCCATTCGAACCCTGTTCGGCACTCGCGGCCAGATGGCCAGCGGCCTACGATTTTATTAATCGACGACCATTCCGATACGAGCACGACGGTCGCGATGGTCTTGGAACGGAAAGGTTATTCGGTCCGCATTGCGCGCACGGCCCAAGAAGCGCTCGATGCAATGAATCGAGAGGTGCCACAGCTCATTATCAGCGATATTGGCCTTCCCGACGAGAGCGGACTTACACTGCTTCCGAAATTGAAGAAGCTTTCGGATATTCCGGCCATTGCGCTGAGCGGGTTTGGCAGCGATGAGGACCGCGAGCGGAGCCGCGAAGCCGGCTTCAATGCGCACATGACCAAGCCCTTCAGCATCGTGAAGCTCGATGAAACCATCGCACAACTCCTCGATGGAAATTCCAGGACCACTGGAGAAAGTTTGCGTTAATTCTTTCAGAAATTCTCACGTCATTATGCTTGTTCTCCTATGATGTTTGTCGGTATCGATGGTGGCGGAACAACGACGCGGCTCTTCATCCAGCACTGTGATGAGGATGCGCAGTATTTCGAATTTCCTATTTCGCTCAAGGTCCGCAATGGCGATTTTTCCACATCGGCGGAAAAGCTAAGAAAGATCGTGGCGCAGACCTTTACCGATCGTTCACACTATCATGCTTCGATCAAATTAGTGCTGGGCCTTTCGGGCATGAGTCAGGACGAAGACCAGGAACAGTTCCGGTCTGCGCTGCTTGCTCTTCCCGAATTCCAGGATGCCTCTGTGCAGATCGAGACCGATGCGACGCTAACACTCCGCTCGGTACTTGCAGAAGGCGAAGAAGGAATCTTAATGATTGCAGGCACCGGCTCGGTCGTGTTTTATCAACCGGAGGGTCATCCGGCACGCCGCATTGGTGGCTGGGGACCGCTGCTTTCAGATGAAGGGAGCGGCTATCGCATTGGGCTGCGCGCGCTCCGGCATTATTTGAATGTGATGGACAATGTTTTTCCGCGCGATGCACTGTCCCAAGCTATTGCAATGCGCATCGCCGATTCAGATGCGACGCCGCGCACCGTTACAGCGCGTGCCGAAACGGACCCCTCCTTCGTTGCTTCGTTCGCGCAGGATGTTTTCGAAAAAAGTGCGACCGACCATCATATCCGGGAAATTGCCATCAATGAAATCGTCGATCTCGTCACGCTGCTTTTTCCGATTATGGCGCCGGGAGTGCTGAGTGGCACGAAGCCATACAATCTCTATCTTTCGGGCGGCATTGCGCGTCAGCCAATTGTGACCCATGTGATCGAGGAAGCCTTTCAGGAAGGAAACCTGCAAGTACACATTGTGAACGAGCGCGCGCCGGCATATAAAGCACTTGAACTGGCGCACGCGCTCTAAACTGGAATAGTCGAAGCCGGGATAGTAAGCGCCATTCTCGGAACGAGGAGCGCTATCTCATCGTTTATCGCCGCGCCAGAACTTACTCGGCGCCCGACCGCGCGCGTCAACGCGAAGCCGGACCTCCATAACGAACGGAATCTGCACTTTGGAGCGGATATTTGTTCGCCCGGTTTTACATCATTTGCAGTTTTCTATCTATGGCCGAAACGAAATCCCCCTCTATTCTTCCCAAACCCTCCAATGGCCAAGCAAACGGAGCGGTCGGATCTCCGAATGGCACTGAAGCTCCAGGGACCGTTCATTATCAGCCGAAAGAATTAGGAAAAACCGCCGAGCTTTTCCAGCATCTTGCCGAGCGTGATCACGAGCAGGTCGTTCTCTGCCACGATAAGAAATCGGGCTTGCGTGCAATCATCGCTGTTCATAATACCACGCTTGGCCCGGCGCTCGGTGGCTGTCGCATGTGGACCTATGCCAGCGATTTCGATGCACTCAACGATGTGCTCCGTCTTTCGCGCGGCATGACGTATAAAGCGGCCGTCGCGGGACTCAACCTCGGTGGCGGCAAAGCCGTCATCATTGGCGATCCGCGCAAAGATAAGAGCGAAGCGATGTTCCGCTCCTTCGGACGATTTGTCGAAGGCTTGGGCGGACGCTACATCACAGCCGAGGATGTTGGAACTTCTCTGACCGAAATGGTCTGGATTCGCGCCGAAACGAAATATGTCACCGGCATCCCGGTAGAACTTGGCGGTTCGGGAGATCCCTCTCCTGTTACCGCTCGTGGAACGTATGTCGGCATCAAGGCTTGCGCCGCTGTAAAATTTGGGAATGATTCTCTAAAAGGAAAACATGTCGTCATTCAAGGTGCAGGAAATGTCGCCGCGTCGCTTGCGAAGTATTTAACAGACGAAGGCGCTCGCGTCAGCATTGCAGATATTTACGCTGACAAAGCAAACGCCGTCGCTGCAAAAACAGGTGCAACAGCCATCGCAGCAGACAAAGTATTCGAAACCGAATGCGATATTTTCGCTCCCTGCGCGCTCGGGGCCATCATTAATGACGAGACGATCGCCAAGCTGAAATGCACGATTGTTGCGGGTGCCGCGAACAATCAGCTTGCCGATGAAGAGCGCCACGGACGCGCGTTGATGGAACGCGGAATTCTTTTCGCGCCTGATTACGTCATCAATGCGGGCGGACTCATCAATGTGGCAAACGAGCTCGAAGGCTACACCCAAACGCGCGCGCTGGCGCAAGCCGATGGCATTTACGACTCGCTGAAAAAGATTCTTCTTCTGGCTGAGGAACGAAAGATTACGACCGTCGAAGCTTCCAACCACGTAGCTGAGGAACGAATCGCTTCCATCGGTGCGACAAAGCGGATCTATGCTTCCAGCTCCAACTTCAGCGGACGATTTGGCGAATACTGGAAGCGATAACTATTTCGTCAGAAATTCGATCGCTCGGTCCAGCACGGTATCGGGACTATCGACGCGCTGATTTTCCTTCACGTAAATTTCTATATCGGGAATCAGCCCGACGCCTTCGTGGCAGATGTGGTTTGCATCGGATATTTTTTCGAAGGACATGGAGTATTGCCATCCATTGGATAATTCGCGGTCCAGCCTTCCAGAAAAAGCTCCCTGAGTGGTATCTCCGATCACGGTAACATTGGGAAGTGAGCGCATGGCCATTGTAAACCATTCTCCACAACTGATGGTAGATCGGTCAGTAAGAAGAGCAATGGGTTTTTGCCATAGCGGTAAATGCGCATACATTTCGGTAGTGGGCGCGGGTGAACTTAAATCGGTGTAAATTCCATCGTACCGGGTTTGCGTAAAATTCACGATCGTGCCTTGCGGCATGAACCGAGCTTCCAAGGTTTCGCCCGCGAACGCACTTCCACCTGCATTCGCACGAACATCGATGATAAGGTATTTTGTGTTTTGCAAATAGGAAAGCACAGAATCAATCGCAGGACCCCATCGAGAAAGGTCGCCAACTTCGAAGGTAATAACGTTCATATATCCGATGGAATCGTGAATGATTCCATAGCGAATATAGCCATCGGTCGATTCGTTTGCGGTTTCACCAAGGTAAAACGAACTGACATTGCCAAAATTGAATTGGTAAGTGCTGTCATCATGACCGTACCCGTAATTTCTCAATGCTACGAGCGAGACATGAGCGTCCCCAAGCGGGGCAAGCAGTGAATCACAGAAAAACATCAGGATGCTGTCGGGCATACTCGCTGTGATTTTCGGCGCGTAAAGCGAATGAAGGGAATCCCAGTTTACGTGCCGCTCAGGAAAGGTCGCATATCGAATATTAAATTCGTTCCATAGTTCCTGGAACACAGCAGCCGGCGACGTATCGATTTTCGGCGTAACGAGTGGCTCTGTGCAGCCCGAAACGATCAGGAGAAGAAGAAGGTACGTTATGCGTTTCATAGGTTGAACCTCCATGTCCCTGCAATCGTGAGATCGTTTTCGGCTCCAACGCCGCGCCATAACTGCATCGGATAATTGTAATACAGTTCTTCAAAATGAAGACCGAGCAGTAAGACCGAAGAAAGCTGGTAATCGTAATCGATTCCAATACGCCAGCTCCACATGGTTCCTATGGGTTCAAAGCCTTCTTCGAGTTCATAATTATTCCCACTCGTCAATCCATAGGCAGGGCGAAGAACGAACGCAACGATAGGGAGCGAAACCGAAGCCGTAAAAAAATGGATATTCTCTCGCTCATAAGTCAGGTCTGCGGCGACGGCAAGCGAGGAACTGAATTCCCCGCTTCCGCTCTCTGTGTTAAAATCCTCTTCATAATTGTACCCACGAATGAAGGCTACATTATCCCATTCTCCACCGATGCTCAGATGTATTCCGGTCGAACCGAGATCGGTGAGGTAATGCGTGAAGCGATACCTCACATCCGCAAAAGCGTAAGAGGCGTTGTTATAATCCGTAGCGTTATCCGAATACTGGTTTGTTAAATTTGTGGCATTGCCTACAGATGTAATTCCGACGACCGAAAAAAGATGCCGCACATTCGGCGTGATGTATTCGATTTCTCCACCAATGGGAACTGTAACTCCCGAATACGGCAGCGGCGAACCGAAATTATCGTAGCTGGCAATGGAGCCATAGCCGACAAGCGCTGTGAGACGGAAGTGGTGAGAGGTGTCCGATGGGAACCCCTGCCCGGCAGCACGCATTGCAAGGAAGCATAGGAGGAATGCTATTCTCAGTCTTACGTGCATTATTTCTTGAGAAAGAAGTCCCTGCTATGCAATACTTCGGTTGCAAATCCATCGATTTGATTATGGACATGAATCGTATCGGCCTGGGCCCACGCAATGGTTACCTGGAGATGTCTGGGAGTAAAAAAAATGAACTGGTTGGTGTCGAGGAAAAACGGCAATAATTTAATACGGCCCGAATTTGGACTTAAAACTTCCCTGTATTTGCCAAACGAATTCGAATCAATGGAAGAATCGATCTTTTCCTGCCCGACCCCTTCGAACAACTCCGAAATCGTTACAGAGTCTGCCCCTGGAGCATTGTATGCAATAGAAAGAATGCTGTCGTAGGCAATAGAATCCTGGTTTGAAGGAGAAAGGATTTCGACCGGGGATTCTGAAGCAATGGAATGCGCGAACGACGTAAAATAAGCATCCCCTTTCATGCTCCATGAGACCGGCGATGGGAACTTCAAATCTTGCTGAAAGGAAAAAGGATAAAGACTATCGTCAACCTTGATTGAATCTCGAGAAAAAGCGATTGTGATTAGATTGCCAAGTTTATTGAAAAGAAAAACAGATGAATTGTACGCTACAAAGGATGTATCGACCCCGGAACTATCTAAAAGATCCTGCTCGCTTCGAGTGATAGAAAAAATCCCGCTATAATGAGCCGGAGGAAAAAGCGATTGATACCCAGTATAAAGTCCAATCGGTACTGGGGCGTCGTTTGTCTGATACTCCGGTCCTGTCGGAATCTTACATCCGGCGGCGAGAACGAAAAGGAGAAGAATCATTCGGCGCATGGCGATGAAGAAAAGCAATGGAGGAGAAAAGAGTTTCGCTCCTGAAAATAAAAAAAGCGGGCCGAAGCTCGCTTTTCCTACATGTTATTAGCAACCAAATTACTTTTGCCCGGAATTTTCTTGTTCCTCGGCGTGGTGGTGTTCATGCTTGGCTATCATTTGCTGATACTTCTCTTGCTGATCGCTATTGAGGATCGGCAGAATTTGCGCGTTCACAGCCTGGCGGTCGGCGCGCATTTTTTGGAATGCGGCTTTTTTCGCATCGGAATGATCGGCGGCATTTTTGAGCGATTCGCGGTCCGATTTGAACTGGTCCTTGTTCTTTTCAAAGACGGTCTTGACCTGCGCGGCTTGCGCATCGGTCAGATTAAGTTCCTTTTTCATTCTTTCGATTCGGTGTTCCGGCGAATGCCGCGCGCCGGCCACGGCGGTAAACGTTCCAAAAGCAATCGCGCCTGCGGCGAGCAGCGCAATAGAGAGTTTGGTAATGGAATTATTTTTCAGCGAGAATTTGCCGAACGAGAGTTTTTTGAGTGTCATAGTCTTTTCCTTTGTTTGTTAGTGGATCTGTTATTTGTATTATGAACATACTCACCGTCATTCATTATTGTTACAGTGTCAATCTTTAATCTTTTTTCATAAAAGAATCAGGATTTTGAGGAGGGGAAGGATGGCGCAGGATAACGTGTATAAAAAAATCCCGCTCGAAAGCGGGATCTATCCTGGAACATCCTTCCCATCCTATAAATCCTGGTTCTTGACTTTATTCTGACGGAACGATTTCTACTTCGGGTCGTTTTTTGCGGCGGGAATAGGTAAAGCTGGTGATACCGATGCCGAGACCCAGAAGCGCAATGGCATTTGCCGTGAGCGAAATCGTGCGGCCAGTCGTGTATTTTGCATCGTAATAAGTGAGCTTGATCTCGTGGGTTCCTGCGGGCGCGACAAAGGCCCGGAAGGCATAATCGGCACGATACAATGGTTCCGATTTTCCATCGACCGTTACCGTCCAATCGGGATACCAGGCATCGGACATGAAGATCAATCGGTTCCCATTCGTTTTGGAGTGAATGGCGATGTCCTGATCTTTGTAGTCCATCGTCATGGTTTCGGTTGCCGTGTCGATCGGTGCGGTTGAAAGCGCGGGCATATCCTTCGGCGCATCCTCGAGATAGAGCACATCGCGCGGATTGAAGGTGCCATCGTGCATGGCATGAAGAATATCGAGCTTCGGCTTCACTTCGTAACGATAAGTGAAAAACGCGCGCGGAAGCGCCTGTGGATTTTCCCAAACGATCGCAGGAATTCCCGGTTTACCATCCTGCCCTCGCGGCGCCGGTTCCTTCGATTCAAAAATAGGAGTGAATCGAGATTGATCTTGCACGAGTCCGCCATTCGCGATGATATATTTCGTGTTGAGCAAATTGAACATGAAGGGATTAAAAATTCCCTGTCCCGACATATTGCCGGTTTCATCGACTACATCCTGGAACTCGCGCATTTTCGCCGCATGGTATCCGCCGGCTGTCTGAATGCCATAGTAAACCAGAGAATTCGAAGGCTGCGTCTCGGTCAAATCCGTTACACGATAGAGCGATTTATCCTGCTGGATCGCCTGCAAGTAATCGTGATCGGCGAAATTCGATTGGTAGTCGTCGCGGGAAATAATTTCCATGGGCCGGTTATCGATTCGCCAAAGATCGATGGCCGAAAGCGCAAAAATTCCAATGGCAAGCACGAGTGGCGAAAGCTTTCGCTTCAGGAAATAGAACGTAAGCGCACAGGCAGCGGTAACGAGAATGGCGCCGATCAGCGCGTCGTCCGCAGCAACGGAGGAGAGCCAAGTCTTTAACGAATCGAAATACTGAGGGAGCGCGCCACGAGAGATGGCAGACTGAATCCCGCTTTGTACGCTCGAGGTAATGACGCCGCGCAGCACAATCGAGATTGCAAGGAATGCACCCGAAAGATAAAGCGCGTATTTGAAGGACTTCTGCAGCCGCTCGTCCTCGTGCGTGTTGCGGAGCTTCCAGACACGCAAAATTTCTTCGAGCGAAAGCGCCGCGAGGATTGGGAACGCAAGCTGCATGAGCACCAGCGCCATCATTGGGGCACGGAACTTATTAAAGAACGGGAAATATTCGAACATCGGCTTGAAAAGGATAGAACCGTTCTTACCGAAGGAAAGGAGGATCGCGAAAATCGTCACGATCGTCAGCGGCGCAACCAGCCGGTCCCGTTTCCACAGCGTGAAGATGGCCATGAGCGCCAGCATGAAAACTATGATTCCGGTGTAATTCGCGGCATCGGTATTGCCCATTTGTCCCCAATAGGTCGGGATGCGCTGGCCGTCGGGGATATTAAGTTCCGAACCGCTATAAGGCATCTTTCCAAAGCCATAATATCCAGGAATAATAAAGGTGATAATTTCCTGCGGGGAGAAGGACCAGGATGTCGCATAGTTCCAGTCGAGACCGCCGGAAGAAGTTGTCGCGTGGTTCGTGGTGTTCGTGTTTTCCGCTGCCTGATTTTGCACATCCTGAATGGGAGCTTTTCCACGAATGGAATACGGTTCGTATGCCAGCGAGGAGAGATAGCGGTCTGCCGACATCGAAAATGCAATGCCCCCCATGGCAATCGTCAGCAATCCGGCTCGGACGACCGGCATGAGGTTATGCGAGCGCGGATGCTCCGATTTCCGCAACAGCTCGACGATGAGCGATGTGATGAAATAAATCCCTACCGCAAGCGCGATATAGAATATCATCTGCATGTGGATCGATTCGAGGAGCAGATGAATCGAAGTTGCCAGGACTGCCGACCAAAAGACGATCGATTGCCATTGCATTTTCGGCGTTCGCAGTTTTTCGATTGCCATGAGAATGTATGGGAACGTCATCACCGCGTAAATCTTCGTATCGTGGCCGATCATGATGTAGGTGATAATCCATGTCGAAAACATGGCGCTGAAGGCCGCGAAGAATGCCACGAAGCGGGAAGTATTTCGTGTCACGCGCATTAGCAGATACATTCCCAGCCCGAAAATGAAGTAATGCCAGATATGCGGCGTCATATCGGGATCGGGTAGGATGGCGACGGGAATGGAGCGGACGATATCGAAGATTTCGTGGACGAGATCGTAGGTTCGGGAACCCGTCGTGACGAGCGCCGAGAAGGCCGGCATACCCGTAAAGATATTCGGAATCCATTGCGGCATCGAATAGCCTTGCGCCTGTGCCGATTTCAGGAATGGCTGCAATGCTTCGAAGGCAATGTTATCGCCCGCATTGAAGATATGGGTCGTATCGAGCACGCCCCGGAAGAAAATGAGCAGCGAAACGAGAATGAAAATTACGCAAACCGGATCGCGCCATTTTTCGGGAATGAAATGAGCGACCGAACGCGAAGCGACATCCTGCTCGCGCTGCATGGCGCGGATATGCGGATGATTTTTCGGCGCGGGTCCTTTGGCGACCGTTTTAACAGGAGCAGGCGTGCGAGTTGGAGATGCCATGAAAAATAGGAAAAATTGACGCATTAAAACCAACCCAAGGGACGGGAACGTTCGGTAAATTAATTTAGAAGATCGGACAATTGTTTCTTGTGCCTAAAGAGGCAGGTTTTCTTTATTTTTTTTTTTCGTAACGAAAGGAGAAAAGGTTT
>DASYAJ010000018.1:0-2253 GCA_036501405.1 Kapaibacterium sp. (SeqCode) | reverse complement strand
CGATCTGCTCGGCAAAGCGGTTCCCATCACGAATGCAAAATACCAACTCCAGCAACCCGGCACGCACGAAGCCACCATTCCGGTTCCCAACCTGCCGCCAGGAACCTACTATCTCCGCCTCTCCACCGATGCGGGCGATGCGATCACGCTGAAGGTGGTGAAGCAATGAAAAAAATAGTTCTTATTTCGATTCTCCTGCTCGCAGGCCGCACGGCTTGCGGGCAGGCTTCGCACGTTCCCAACTACACGCCCGGTGGATTCACCTGTTCAAGCGGTTTCGATATGTCAAAGAAGAAACAGGGGCAGGATCAAATTCAAGAAATTAATTCCGATACCACTGGCCAATATGCTTGTGGGCACAGGTGGAGTCAGGGGATTGCCCTTGAAAACGATGCTTCTTTTGAAGCAGCTTATGATACGCTTCGATTATTTATGGAAATTTGTCCTCAATACCCAGATAGTTGGGACGGATTCAGTGATGTCGGTGGTGCTGTGTCAGGATGGTCCGCAGGTGGTGATGGCCGCTGGTCCGATTACTTGTATTGGTTAAAACAAGTTCTCTATTTTAATCTTGATACACTCTGGTACTGCGCGGATGTAGAGGAAATGTTGTCTGCCCTGCAAGACAATCAAGTTGCCAAGCAAGCAGCAATGAAATACGTTCTTGAAAGCGGAAAATGTCCAATTTGGACTTCGGCATTTCAGGAGTCCTATAATGCCGCGTCCCATTGGCGCCATACTCGTTGGCTCGATTCGATCATCGTTAAATACGACACGATGACACCATTAGGTGAATATCAATGGTGGGTGGATAGCCTTGTGAACCAGGATACGCTTGCGCATCCGTATGATTCTACCATTCCGCCGCTCTCGCAGTTCGATTTGCAGCTTTTAATGGGCCCACAAAATGCGGACGGTGTGCCGCCTTCTCGCATTACTTCCCAGGCGCTGCTTTCCGCTCAACTGATGGAGAACCCAACCGAGACGAACGAGATCGGCGTCTCCTACCAAATGGGACGCACCGCGCTCGTTACCATGCAGCTTTACGATCTGCTCGGCAAAGCGGTTCCCATCACGAATGCAAAATACCAACTCCAGCAACCCGGCACGCACGAAGCCACCATTCCGGTTCCCAACCTGCCGCCAGGAACCTACTATCTCCGCCTCTCCACCGATGCGGGGGATGCGATTACACTGAAAGTGATTAAGCAATGAAAAAAATTGAGAATGGACTGAGATCATCTCAGTCCATTCTCAATCGAGATTCATTCCCATGTCTGCGCTGTTTCCAGCTGCTTCATGGATATCGCCCAACTGCCGCAATTCACTCCACTCGTTAAGGACTATCTCCGCGCGTTCGATCGCACGCCGATTCGCGATTTTTTTGCCGTCGCGCCGCAGGCTCCGCACGAGCAGATGCGTGCCTTGCTCGATCGGCGGCTCGCGCTGAACCGTTCGCGTCCGCAAGAATTCCGCACCACCGTCGCGAACGCCATTCGGGAACTTCATATAAAGCTCTGCGACCATCCTGCAACCGCGAAGAACCTGGAGCGCATCGAATCTGCCGATACGTTCGCCATTGTGACGGGCCAGCAAACAGGAATTCTGGGTGGCCCGCTCTATACCTTTTACAAAGCATTCACCGCGGTTGCGCTGGCAAAAAAAATGTGGAAAGAATTCCCAGAATTTTCTTTCGTTCCCATGTTCTGGATCGAAACGGAAGATCACGACTTCGAGGAAATTGCATCCACGACGGTCCTTGATGCCGAGGGCCAGCCGAAAACAGTGCGCTATGTTCCCGAAGCGCTTCGCGCCAATCCAGGCATGAAATGGCAAAAGCAAGCCGGACCAATGCCATTGGAATTGGAACCATTGGCCGAGTTTTTTCAGGAACTGCGTTCGGCATTACCCGGCTCGAATTTTTCCAGCGAAGTATTGGAACTGTTCCAACATTCATACCGCGATGGCCACACCTTCGCCGAAGCATTTGCCGGAATCCTGCATGCCTTCTTTGCCGAGGATGGTCTTTTGCTCGTGGACGCAAATCGTCGGGAACTGAAAATGCTCGCGCGCGATCTTTTTCGACACGAGATCGAAAGCTCTCCCGAACTTTCGGAACGAATTATCCGGCAATCGGAAAAACTGGAGGAAGGATATCACGCACAGGTAAAGCCACGCGCGCTCAATCTTTTTTATCTGAACGACGAAAAAGAGCGCGTGGCCATCAACGAAAAAGAGCGGTCAGACGAAGCA
>DASYAJ010000017.1:0-3599 GCA_036501405.1 Kapaibacterium sp. (SeqCode) | reverse complement strand
GACATCGCGGGAAGTAATCTTCGCACTTCCTCCGTCCGGCTTCCGGAAAAAACGAGCAGCCAATCTTTTTCCGCGTTCAAACCGTGTGCGGCTGCAAAGGAGGCACGATCTCCCCAACCATCTTTTTCTTCTTCGATTCGTTCCACGAGTGGATGTCCCACGAAATACGCATGCACCATTCCTGCATCGCGGTAAAGCTTCTCCTCGAACGGAAAAATCACGAGCATTTGGCTGACAACCTCTTTCAATTCATCTATGCGAGACCGGTGCCATGCCCAGACTTGCGGACTGACATAATAGATCACACGAATGCCGCGCTTCTTTGCTTCGCGCGCAAAGCGGATGTTGAAACCCGGATAGTCGATAAGTAAAACAGCGTCCGGCTTGCGTTCATCGAGTTCCCGGACCATTTCTCGAAACACGCGCCGAAAAAATCGAAATCGCCGCGCCACTTCGACAAACCCAACGACCGACATTTCTTTCGCGGTATGCAGGCACTCGACGCCTTCCGCCACACATTCATCGCCGCCGATGCCGAAGAAAGAAATCGCTTTGTTTCGTTCCCGCGCCAATCGCTTCGCAGCCCGAACAGCGCGCGACGCAATGCGATCGCCCGATGCTTCGCCGGCGATGAGAAGGATAGAACGGGTCTTAATAGCCACTTTAAATTTTCGAACGGTTTCTCCAGTAGAATGGCTTCCGCTTCGAATGTGCAATCGCATATACTCGCACGGTATGATCTATTTCTTCATAGTAAATCGAAAATGGATATGGATTGAGAACTTTTGCTCGAATTCCATTTCGAACCTTCTTATATCGGTTAGGATACTCAGAAATTTCTTCGAGTGCCGATGCGACGGACAAACGGAATGATGTTGCGACCACTTCACCGAATTCCATCGTCGTATATTCTTCCGCATTTAACAACTCTTCGAGAGCAGCAGGATCGAGACGTAATTTCACTTTCTTGCTCGGTCACGAAGTCCACGAATCACTTCAGCACCGTCTATTCCCGTGACGGTCCCATTATCCCATGCGGCTTTACGTAACTCGATTTCGTCCAGCCATGCTTTTGCAATCTCCTGTTCCGGAACGCTTTCGAACAGACGTTCCGCAACGCGCAATCGATCTTCATCCGGAAGTTGGAGCGCGTCGTGAAGGAGGCTTTCGGTGTCTCTGAACATAATGATTATCCTAACTTCTGACGCGGTAATTAAAGTGCCATAAGAAAATGGAGGGCTCACTATTAACATCAATTTCTTATTCGTGACCTCTACGCTGACGATGATTTTGAGGCTATAAAGCAAGAAATTAATACGAGATGGCAGAATTTTATAAGCCGGGATTTTCAGATTTTAAAAAGTGAATTGACGTTTCCATAACTATTCGCTTCATCGGTCATTTCAACATCGGTTTTAAATACTTCCCTGTCCACGAGCGCTCGATGGCGGCGATGATCTCCGGAGTTCCCTCGCCGATGATTTCGCCGCCTTCGGCTCCGGCGTTCGGACCGATGTCGATCACCCAGTCGGCCGATTTGATGACATCGAGATTGTGCTCGATCGCAATCACCGAATGCCCGCGTTCCACAAGCGCATTGAGCGCCGTCAGCAGTTTCGCAATGTCATCGAAATGAAGTCCCGTCGTCGGTTCGTCAAAAATGAAAAGAATATGCTCCTGATTTTGGTCGGCCATGTGGGCTGCCAATTTCACGCGTTGTGCCTCACCGCCGGAAAGCGTTGTCGCCGGCTGGCCGAGACGAATGTATCCCAAGCCAACATCGTCCAGCACCTGCAGCTTTGCACGAATGCGGTCGTGATCTTTGAAAAATTCAATCGCTTCCGAGACCGTCATCGCCAGGACTTCGACGATATTTTTTCCATTCAGCGTGGCATCGAGCACCTCCTGCTTGTAGCGTTTACCACCGCAGGAATCGCATTCCAGGTACATATCGGCCAGGAACTGCATTTCCACCGCGACAAATCCTTCCCCTTCGCAGGTATCGCAGCGCCCGCCGGGAATGTTGAATGAAAAATATCCAGGCGACCATCCCCGCTGCTTCGCATAGAACGTTCGGCTGAATGCTTCCCGAATCAGATCGAACACTTTGATGTAGGTTGCCGGATTCGAGCGCGGTGTGCGGCCAATCGGTGTCTGATCGATTAGTTCGATATGATTCACCATGTCCTCGCCTTGAATTTCGCGATGAGAACCGACTTGCCCAACGCTCTCGCCTTTCAACTTCTTAAGGCCGGCATACAGTACCGAATGCACGAGCGTCGATTTTCCGGAGCCCGAAACGCCGGTCACTGCCACAAACGATTCGAGAGGGAACCGAACATCGATCGTCTTCAAATTATTCGCCGACGCACCGGAGATGGCGATGGCGTAGCGCATATCGACACGACGCCGCTTTTTCGGGATGGGAATGTTTAATTCACCGCGCAGATATTGTGCCGTCAGCGATTCCTTCCCAGCCTTTTCAAGAAGATCGCCGGGAGGGCCTTGGTAAAGCAGCTTTCCGCCCAGCTCACCGGCATGGGGACCGAAATCGAGAATCTCATCCGCCGCGCGCATTACTTCCTCATCGTGCTCGACAACGATCACGGTATTGCCAAGATCGCGCACGCCTCTCAAAATGCGCAGGAGCTTTTCCGTGTCACGCGGATGCAGACCAATGCTCGGCTCGTCGAGCACATAAAGCGTTCCCGTCAGCGCGCCACCCAGCGATGTTGCCAGATTGATCCGTTGTGATTCCCCACCGGAAAGCGTATTCGAAAGCCGTTCGAGCGTGAGATAATTCAAGCCCACTTCATCGAGATAGCGCGTTCGCTTCCGCAGTTCGTCGATGATGCGCGCGGCGATCGTCGTTTCATACTCGTTGAGCGTCAACGATTCGAAGAATGCGCGCGCTTCGGCAATCGTCATGCGGACAATATCGTGGATTGTGTTCCCATGATCGCTACCGAGGCTTCCAACGCGAACATTCATCGCGGCCGGGCGCAGGCGGGAACCCTGGCACTTCGGACACGTCGTATAACCGCGATAGCGCGAGAGCAGCACGCGGTAGTGCAGCTTGTAGGTCTTCTTTTCGAGTTCCTTGAAAAAGCCATCGATGCCGATATAGTTACCAAAGCCTTTCCAGATGAGCATTTTTTCGCGCTCGCTCAGCGATTGGTACGGAACATCGACGTTGATATTCTGCTCGCGCGCATGAAAGAGCAGATCGTTCCAGTAGGACGAGAAGCGTTCGGTCGTCCAGCAAATAATAGCGCCGGAACGAAGCGAACGGCTCGGGTCTGGAATGACAAGATCGGGATCGATTCCCATCGCACGCCCGAAGCCTTGACATTCGGGACACGCTCCGAAGGGATTATTGAATGAAAATAATTTCGGTTCCGGCTCGTCGAACGGAAGCCCATCGTTCGCGCATTCGAAGTGTTCTGAGAACTTTTCTTCGTCGGTCGATCCATCGCCTTTTAGGAATGCAATAACGGCGCGCCCGCCTCCATCGCGAAAGGCTGCTTCAATCGAATCGGCGATGCGAGATTCGAGTTCGGCATCGTTCGGATGCCACACCAACCGATCGACCAGCACCC
>DASYAJ010000016.1:0-1739 GCA_036501405.1 Kapaibacterium sp. (SeqCode) | reverse complement strand
TGCGCTCGATGAGAATGTTTTTGTTCGCGCGGGGGACGATCTTCAAACCGGTTTCGATAATACCAATGAAATCATGGCAGGGCTTGGTGTTAAGGCCCAGAATTTCAGTTTGGATTTCGCCGCGAACCGGCACTCCGACTTGGGAACATTTGTCTCTTTTGCCATCGGTTTTGCTTTGTAACAAAGAGTTCGTGAAGCGTTCCCACTTTGGTGTCCTTCTTCTCCTCCTGATCGGCAGCCCTGCTTCAGCACAATGGCTCGATTCCAGCGATAGCCATGCGCGCACGATTTTCGATATTCCAGGTTCCACAACTTCCGATCCCGATGAGACCTTGGAATATCTCGATGCGCTTTCTTCGATCACCGGAAATACGCTGGAACGGCTTCATGCAAAGCCCGATGTCTCGTGGCTCGAAGCGCACAGAGCGATTGCACATCATGCGATCGGTTCCACATTCTCTGCGGACTCATCCGCAAAATTCCTGCTTCGAAGCCGAGGCGCTTCGGCCATTGATCCGGAAGCGCAGGCAGGGTATAGTTCCGGCGCTTATCTCGGATCTCCGCAAACGTTGTATAATCGAATTTCGGCTCGTTCTTCTGCTATCGAAGTGAGCATGTTGGAACAAAAGCAAGCATGGGAACCAAGCTTCACAGACCGTCTCTCCGGCTTCTGGGAATTAAAGAATTCTGTTTCCATTGCCGGACCCGTCTCATTGGAAAAAGCTGTCATTGGGAATTATGCTCTCGCATTCGGAAATGGACTCCTGTTCGGAAGCGGACTGGCAAGTTCAACAGCCCTCAATGGTGCAAGCGGCATCGAGGAACGCTCTTTCGGGCTGCGGGGAACTGTGACAAACTCTGTCAGGGATCTCTTCGGGGGCGCAACGGAATGGGGTTTGGGTCCCGCCAATTTTTTTCTCTTCGGTTCGGACCGCGCGCGCGATGCAACCGTTACCAACGATACCATTCGAACTATTTCCACATCGAATAGTCACAGCACCGAAGCGCAGATTGAGCTGGAAAACGCGGCTCATGCGGAAACCCTCGGTGCGAGAGCGGAACTAAAAACTGCCGATACGGCCGCGCTTTTTCTGAAGAGTGGTCTTACCGCATTCGATCTGCGATATGACCATCCCTATGTTGGAACGATTAATCAACCATTCCTGGGAAGAGAACTGCAAATGGCCGGTGCGGATCTGCTTGCTATTGGTCGTACGTGGAGCGGCATCGCGGAAGTGGCGGTTTCTTCAAACGATACCGTAAAGGAAACCGCCGTTCTCGTTTCTGCCTCCTTCGAACCTGCGGACCACACGGCATTTTCGATTCTCTATCGGCATATTCCCTATCGATTCGTTTCTCCTTTCGCGGAAATGTCGGGCAATGGTGCCAATAGCTTTTCCGATTTCGAAGGGTATTATTTCGGCGTTGAAACTTCGCCGATTCCAGACCGGCTCCGCATGAGTGCCTATTCGGAAATCGATAACGAAATCATTCCACTCGGTGACCTCTTTGGAAAAGAACGGCACGATTACCTCTTCAAAACAAGCTTCAAAGCAACGCAATCGCTGGAACTATCTGCGACGGTTCGCGATCAGGAAAATGCAAACGTGGTTTCCGATAGCAGCCAGACCGGGTATGTCACGCTTGAAGGTCAGACTCTGAATACGAGGCTTGAAGCGACCTATCGCGGAACGAATGCGACGTCCCGCTCGCGATACGACCATGTATTCTATGCGCTT
>DASYAJ010000015.1:0-1624 GCA_036501405.1 Kapaibacterium sp. (SeqCode) | reverse complement strand
CGAAAGTCTACCGATCAACAGCATGATCACATACCGCCATCGGCAACCGAGCCGAGCGGTCAGTTAGCGACCATCGGTCGATACCTACTGGGTCTGGCTGACTTTCTTTTCATGATCGTTGAAGCCCTTCGGGACTTCGGCAGGACGCTCATAGGGGCCGCTACGTGACGAGGCCTGATGACCCCCTCCGGATTCCGATAGCCATCCGGGCCTATACCGAAAGCCCGAACAAAGAACCGGTGGGGACGCTGGCAAGCGCCGATATCACTGCGTCGCCGTGGACGGTCGTCTTCGACACGGAAACAGCCATTGATGCGGCTCAGCGCTTTCGATTCGGCTTCTATCAAATTCGTTATCGGGATTGTCTTCGTGAAGAAGGCATCTTTTATGACGACAATACAATTCCTGCGGATGAGGAAATGCAAATCCGCGATTTTGCCCGGTCACGAAATCTCGCCTTGCTGACCGTCGCGGAATTCCGGACTGATGTATTCTTGAAATATGGATACACGCGAGGTGGAACTATCGTCGGATTCAATCTTCCTTTCGATATATCCCGGATTGCCATCCGCCACAGCCCCGCACGGCGCAGTATGCGCGGTGGATTCAGCTTCGAGCTGACCAGAAATGCCGATGATCCGCGCGTGCGAATCAAGCATCTAAGCCCAAAATCGGCCATTATCGATTTCGCCAAACCGGGAGAACAGGACACGCCGCGCGGGATGCGCAAACGTGGTTTTCGGGTACCTGTTAACCGAGGCCATTTTGTCGATTGTAAAACAACGGCCGCCGCGCTCTTGAGCCGTCGATTTTCGTTGCGATCATTGTCTGCTTGCTTGGGAACCCCTACCCAGAAGCACAATACCGACGAGCACGGCTCGCTTTCCGCCGATTATCTCGACTACGCCCGAGCAGATACCCAGGTCACTTGGGAGTGCTACATCAATTTGCATGGCCGTTACGCTGCGCACCATCTTTCAAGGCCGATCGACCGGCTATTGAGCGAGGCGAGCATCGGCAAAGCGTATATCCAAGCCATGGGCATCAAGCCGTTCTTGGGCTGCAATCCTCAATTCCCACGGAAATACTTCGGCGAGATATTTTCTGCCTTTTACGGTGGTCGTGCCGAAGTCCGAAATCGTCGGGTTATCCGCGAGGTCACGTATTGTGATTTCAAATCGATGTACCCGACCGTCAATAGCCTGATGGGCCTTTGGGAATTCGTTATTGCGGATGGGCTGGTAATCGAGGAAACGACGGCAAAAACCCAAGCATTTTTGGCAAAAGTCACATTGACCGACCTACAGCGGCCGGAATGCTGGAAAAAGCTCTGCACGCTTGTTCGAATAACGCCGGACGAGGATATATTTCCAGTTCGGGCGGCATATAACGGCCTTACCAACACGATTGGGCTTAATCGGCTGACGGCGCCGAGTCCGCTTTGGTTAACCTTAGCCGATTGCATTGTGTCGAAATTATTGACTGGCCGGTGCCCCCGAATCGAAAAGGCACAAACCTATCATCCGGGTCCACGCCAATCGGAACTCGCAGCAATTAGGATATTGGGGAAATCCGATTTCACTATTGATCCGAATACCGATGATTTCTTTACCCGACTAATCGA
>DASYAJ010000014.1:0-15121 GCA_036501405.1 Kapaibacterium sp. (SeqCode) | reverse complement strand
AAGCGCATAGACATTATTGTTTGTCAATCCTGTCGTGTCCTCTGTCCAGCTCATGCCATTATTCGATGAGATAAGAACACCTTGTCCATAAGTCCCCGCGAAAAGATTCGTCCGGGCAGCTTTTAGACAAACGATGTCACCATTCGTTACGCTATCCCAGCTTGTGCCATTGTTGGTCGAGAGGAATACCCCTCCCAAAGTTCCAGCGAAAAGATTGGAGCCATTGACTTCCAGGGCTTGGACGGTAGTGTTCGACAATCCATTATTGGCCGCGGTCCAGGTGTCCCCACTATCAGTCGAGAGAAACACACCGCCGCCGTAAGTTCCCGCAAAGAGATTCGTGCCGATGATGGCAAGAGCCCACACATACGTGTTTGTCAAGCCGTTATTTTTTGCCGACCAACTGCCACCATTGTTTGTGGAACGAAAAATCCCGAAGCCACCGTGCCTTGCGCTATCAACTGCTGCATAGAAATTTGAGCCGCTCGTTGTAATGGCACGAATGTATCCGCCGGATGGCCCATTCATTTGCACCCACTGGGCATGCACGGGCAGCGTGGAGAAAAGAGTTACAAGTACCGCGAGGGAAAGAAGTGAAATGGTTCGAAGCATAGCGATGGTCTTAAGATGAAGCGGAGCTAAGTTCCAGCGATTTGAAACCAGTGCTCATGGTTAAGAGTTCTTTCGGTATGAGCTATCGGGATCGTATATCATGGAAAAGACTTCCGATTTTTCGGTTTTGAGATTAGTATAAAATTTCGGAATTTTTGCGTTACTCTCTTTTTTCTTCGTATCTTAGCAGAAGCCTTGATGGGCACCCATTCGGCAAGCTCAGGGCAGGCTCCATAAGAATTACGAACTAAAATTACGAATTATGAAAATGCGAGCCGTTTTCTTTTAGCATGAGAATTATGAATTATGAATTTTGAATTGGCGAAATTTGGCTTTAATCGGCATAGTTCATGAACTATGAATTACCCGCACGCAAGGAATTGTTCGGATGGAAAAGGTGCCTGGAATAAAATAAAAATGTTTCGCACACAGATGCGAAGGAGAGCGATTCGGAGCAAGGAGCAATGGCTTTCGGCGCAAATCTCAGGAAGCGTTACCGCTTTTTCCGAGACTTATCGAAATGGAAGTCAGAAAGCGCGATTTGCGGAACTTCCGGTGAGGAAATCGACATTACATCGCTGCCATCTGCGACGTATTGCGTTTTGAGTACGTTTCGGATCTCGACCATTTCAATTATTCAAAGTCAATGACGAGCCGACTTCCTGCGATGCTTGTTCTCCTCGCTGCCACGGTCATGGCAACGATGGTTTACACGCCACTCCACGCACAGCCCCTCAAGATTGGCGTGACTGGAAAATCGGTCGATTCGTGCCTTTCGAAATGGAAGGTGGTGCCGAGCGATATGGAGTCGGGCGATTCGGTCTGTCTCGGCGCGACATTTTGGGATTTGGAAGGTCATCTTCTCTTTCACATCGATTCGGTCGAGCATACGCTAACGAAAGTGGATTGGTCGACGTACATGCCCGTTGGCCGAACGGAAGCCGATACGATCGCGAAGCAAATCGAGACGGCGCTTGGCCCCTGCGAGCGAGCGCGCAACCACGATTGGGTCTATTGGATTTGGGATAACGATGAGATCCACTATTCGCTCGGCTATAGTACGGGTACGCTGAGGCTACTGGAATTTCAGGACGAAGGCGGGCTGAACGCCTGTATGCTCCATTAACGCAGAGACCACGAGAGAGAATGCCCCGCAAGTATTCGCGACAGATCGTTTTCGTTATTCTCTTTGTAAGCATCGACTTTCTTAGTCTTGGCGCGCGCGCGCAATATTGGCATGCGATGGCGCCGGTGAGCGGGAACGAAGTATCGGCGCAATTTTCGGAAGATGGGAAACGAGTGTTTTTTCTCAAATTCGATGCGGGAGTTGGGAACGTTTGGAGCGAAGTAATTCTCGATAAATATGGCGGGGTGATCGCTGGCAAGAGCGCGCCAGTTCCGGTTACGCATTTCAGCGGCCATGGTATCGAGCGGTTCCTGCACCTGCTGAACAAGTCGGATATTGTGTTTATGCGATTGGCGAGCGGTAAGGATTACCACATCTATCGCATGAAAGACGATGGCACCGGCGATGCCCAGGACCTGACTCCGGGAGCCGCCGGGGTGACGAACGAAATCGTAGGAGCTTCGGCGAATGGCTGGTATATCTACTATACGAACAACGCGTTGCATTCGGATAAGCTCGATCTCTATCGCTACGACACGCGCCAATACACCAGCGATATTGTGTTCCCGAACGATAACAATTATCGCGTGCTCGCCTGGACGAAAGATCAGGCGCGGCTTGTGGTGGAAGATACCACGGCGCATTCGCTGATGTTCTATGACATCGAGACGACATCGAGAACGCCGATTGCGCTGAAGGCGGGTGCGTTCGGTCTTTTCGATCCGATGAGCGGGAATGTGGATGTTTTTCCGGGAACTCGAAAGGGATTAGCGATCGATTATTCCGCGAACCTCAAATATTCCTCTACGATACAAGGGCCCGGCGGCTCGTGGAATATGGTGGACCTTGGAACTCAAAAAGAGGTGCCGCTGCCCCCGGAATCGGAACCATTAGCGGTATCGCCGAAAGAGAATTTCGTTCTCTTTTCGCATTCGGGAAAACTTTATCTTTACGATATTGTCAAGAGTTCCAGCATCGAGATTGCATCGTTTTGACTAAAAGGCATCGCCGCGCAGTTTGCGGGCCCGCTCGCGGGCATCGATGAGCAGGTCGGAATTGGGATAGCGTTCGAGAAAATCTTCATACATTTTCTGGGCGCGTGCTTTATCGTGCAAGTTTTTGTCCACAATTTCCGCTTCCTGGAAAGCAGCAACATCGAGCAGGGGACTGGAAATCATCCGGGACTGCATGGAATCGAGTTCTCGGACGGCATCGTTCGGGCGGCCTAACGCGACAAGGGTCTGTGCGCTGCGTAATGCGGCTCGATCGGCGAGCGGGGAATTGAACTGGGTGTCGATCATGGAACGATAATCTGCTTCGGCTTGCGCATACTGGTGCGCTTGATCGAGAAGGCTGGCGGTAGCGAAGCGCTTCAGCGAAGCGACCGAACCGGGCGCATTTGCGGACTCGATAATTCCCGAAAGCTGAATTGCATCGTTTGCATAATCGCTCGCAGCATCCGAAGCAACGTCCTGAAGCAGGACGGAAGCGGAATCGAAATTCTGCCGATAATATTGTTCGAGGGCGCGATCGTAAAGAAGATGATTCCGAATTTCCTTGTCGTCCAGTCCGCGGATCCTGCTCAGAATATCGTCGATATGCTGCATTCGCGATTCGGCAAGCGGAAAATCCTGATCGGCAAATGCGATATCGACCAGGCGGAAGAGCGCATCGCGCATGGCGTCGTTCATGGAGTGGTCCCGCAAGGAGAGCGCCTCATAATCTTTCGTGGCGCGTGGAAGATCGAAGAGGGGGGAATAGGAAAGGTTCGCCGCATGGAGCAAGGCATCGAGCGATAACTCGTTCACTTTTTCGGACGCCGCAAAAGTTTCGTATTGCGAGACGAGCGCGGCAATGGAATCTTTCGGTGCAGAACTTGCGAGATAATAAGCTTCCCATGTTTTCAGCGAACCGAGCTGGGCAGAAGAAGCGTAATATCCTTGCACATGATTGGTGTTCATTCTGCGTGAGGCTTCGGTATAGGCTTTCGCCGCCGCTTCGAGCGCGCCTTCGCTGCGGGCGCGGTCGGCGAATTGCAAAAGTTCCGGTCCCTCGTTCTCGTTTTCGGCGTGGTGCATGTCATCGATCTGCACGATCGTCGCCAGTGCTTTTGTGTAATCTTTTCGTTCTTCATACAGCCACGCGAGCAGACGCAGGTTCGCTCGTGTGACGCCGCCATTAGCAGGATTGCTATCGTAAGCGAGCACCGCTTTTTCGAGCGAAGAAAGAACGGTCTCGCGCGAAAGCGAATCGGTTAGGTATTCCGCAAGCCGCTGTTCGACCATGCCGACATTGCCTTCGCCAGATTTGAGTATTTGAATAAATTGCGAAGACGCGCGATCGAACTGACCGAGTCGAAGGTAAAGCCCGGCAATCTGGCTGGAACAAATATCGGCATCGCCGGAACTGTTTTTTCGCATCTGATCGAGAAGCTGGAGCGCATCCTGATTGTAGGAAACGTCCATCATTGCATAAACGATAGGAAAAAGGGCGGCACAATCGTGCGCATTGGCGTGCAGTTCTGCTTTTTGAAATGCGGCAAGCGCTTCCGGCCGCTTATTCAACCAGGCTTCGAGCCGGGCCGAAAGCAGCAGCGTTTCGAGCGAATTATCCACCTTCATTCGCTGATTAACAACGTGCTCGGCATCGTCATATTTTTTTAGCGCGATCAGCGAACGAACATATCCTTCGAATACACTTACGTCGTTGGGATTGACGGTGTACAGCTCGCCATAGATCCGCATCGCATTCGTGGGATCGCGCTGTTGTTCGTAGAGCTGGGCGTACTGCAGTTTTTGCAGGTATTCGGACGAGCTCATTTTCGTCGCTTGATGTTCGCTTTGGTCCTGTGCCTGAGCAAGAGTTGCTACGCTCAAAAACAAGGCAAAGGCAAGAAGCCCAAGCATCCGCTGGAAGAATGAGATGACCATAGAAATTCCAACTTCTATATCCGCGAATGGGTTTCATTCATTGGATGAGCTATCATTCATCCGTACAGGAGAGCGTTCCCTCGAATCGCTTCGTTTCCCTAATGGAGCACAAGCATTGTCTTGAGAGTGTGCTGGAATCCCGCTTCATATTCGAGGACGTACATGCCTTGGGGAACTGCGGAACTGTTCCAATTCAGATCGTGCCAGCCCGGAGACGCATCGGCATCCATGCTCTGAACAAGCGAGCCGGCAACACTATACCATCGAAATTGGGCAGACCCGGTGCCCGTGGCAAAATAGGATATGTGCGATGTGGAAGTAATCGGATTCGAAAACTCCACAACGTCGGTCTTGGGATTCTTTCCGGTTTCCAGCACGGGGACGCATCCATCGATCACCATCAGTTTGCCTGAATCGGAAATAATCTGGACCGTTGCGGGAGTCAGCACCTGAAAAACGGAGTCGGCGAAATCCGAGATTTCAAATGCCCGTGCTGTATCCTGCACATGAAAGAGGAGCCGGAGTACTTCGCCGGGCGTAGCGACGGCGGTGGCGGGAGTCGATACGATACTCACTCGAACGATGCCCGGCGTAAACTGCGTGCTGTTCACGGTCCAGACGGAAAGCGGTGTCGCCGCACCATTTGCCACGCTGAGGAGGGTCAGGAAATCGCTGTTATAATAAATGTACTCGAAGAGTCCGGTAATGCGGATGGAAAGGCTGTCCGTCAAGTATTGCGATACCGTAATATCGGAATCGGAATAGGTGAGATAATTTTGTGGGATGGAAAGATGAACGATCACCGAATCGGGCTGGAGTGGGCGCGAAGCGGAATCGTTCTGCGAGATCGGAGCAGAATGCACGGCGCTCGATAAACCGGCA
This sequence comes from Kapaibacterium sp. (SeqCode), assembly GCA_036501405.1. Classification (GTDB taxonomy): domain Bacteria; phylum Bacteroidota; class Ignavibacteria; order Palsa-1295; family Palsa-1295; genus PALSA-1295. The sequence goes on along the minus strand of DASYAJ010000014.1, from coordinate 9,571 downwards.
CTGAACGCAGCGGCAAGGAACGTGACGAGGAAGATGAGAACCCTTCGGAACATGGAGCTTTTTTTCTCTTAGAGTAAACCAACCGTTTCCGAAGGCAGTTTACAGGATCGTAATATTTCTTTGCCACCATGAACCTCATTCTCTTTGGCCCTCCGGGCGTTGGAAAGGGCACGCAAGCCCTACGGCTCGCGGCCGCCCATGATTTGATCCATATTTCCACTGGCGATATTCTTCGCGCCGCTATTTCCGACGGCACCCCGCTCGGAAAAACAGCGAAAACGTATGTGGAATCCGGCGGACTGGTTCCGGATGATATTATTATCGGCCTTGTCCGCGAAGTGCTCGAAGCCAAACCGGAAACGAAAGGCTTTTTGCTCGATGGATTTCCTCGCACGCTCGAACAAGCGCGCGCACTCGATGGACTCTTCGAGGAACTCGGCATCGCCGAGGTGCAGATCATCATGCTGACTGCGCCAGAAAAGGAATTGATCGACCGGATGGTCAAGCGCGGAATCGAGCAGGGAAGGAAAGACGATACCGTGGAGACCATCCAACATCGGTTATCGATTTATAACGGACAGACGGAACCGGTAAAAACATTTTACGAAACGTCGCGCGGAGTGAAGCTTGTCGATGGTCTGGGAGCGATCGATGCGATTACTTCCCGCATCGAGCATCTATTATAAGTTCCATGCGGATTGTTGCTGGGGAATTTCGCAGCCGCATTCTTCTCGCGCCGAAGTCCACTGCGACACGGCCCACGACCGACCGTGCGCGGGAATCGCTTTTCAATGTACTGAATAATTTGATCGATTTCGATGGCATTCGGGTGCTCGATCTTTATGCCGGTTCCGGCGCATTTGCCTTCGAAGCATTGAGCCGGGGAGCAAAGCATGCTACGCTTGTGGAACGCGATCGCCACGCGCTTCAGGCTATCGAAGCGAATGCAAACAGCTTGCAGGTGACGGATCGTGTTACAATTATGAACGCCGATGTAATCTCTTTTTTGAAAAGAAATCCTTCGGGTCGATCCCCCTTAGAACTTTCCGCATTGGAACGATTCGATCTTATCTTTTCCGATGCGCCGTATGACGATGCGCAAGCGAAGAAAGAAGTTCCGTCTCTTTTAGAGAGATGGATTGAGAGCAAGGGACTCTGTGTTCTCGAACATCGTTCTTCCGATATGCTGGAACTCCCCGAAGGCATGGAACGTAAACGAGAACTGAAAGCTGGAGAAGCAGCCTTTACGATTTTTCAACAAAAAACTGAGCAGTGAAAATCGCGATTTATCCCGGTACATTCGATCCAATCACTAAGGGCCACATCGACATCATCCAGCGCGCAAGCGAACTGTTCGATGAGGTGATCGTCGCGCTGGCGCGGAACAGCCAGAAAACGCCGCTCTTCACGGAACAGGAACGGCTGGCGCTGCTCGAAGCGAGTATTGCCGAATGCTGCCCGGACCGCACGAACATTCGCACCGAGGCCTTTCAGGGATTGCTTGTCGATTATGCGTTGGAACGAAAAGCTGCCGCCATTGTGCGCGGGCTTCGCGCCGTCAGCGATTTCGAGTATGAGTTCCAGATGGCGCTGATGAACCGCAAGCTTGCCGGGACGATTTCCACGGTATTTCTCATGCCGCACGAAGAATATACTTATCTTAACTCCACGATCATCCGGGAACTCGCGAGTTACGGGAAGGACGTTTCGAAATTCGTTCCGAGCGCGGTCGTGGAAGCATTGAACAAAAAATTTGGGATCAAATACCATTGACGGCTCATTGCTAATGGCGAAAGGCTAATAATTTACCTCTTAGCACTTTAGCACTCAGCACTTTAGCGTTTTTATAAATGGAAGCACCGCAAATCGTAACCGAAAATCCTCTTTTGCTCGACGACGAGCAGGCGTTGAGTGTGCTTACCATTTTTTTGCGCGAGGAATTGCGCCGTACAGGGCTTTCGAAAGCCATCATCGGACTTTCCGGTGGCGTCGATTCCGCGCTTTCGAGCTATCTTGCTGTTCGCGCACTTGGGAAGGAAAACGTGCATGTCCTGATGATGCCTTATCGAACGTCGAGCGCAGAAAGTTTACGGGATGCCCAAGCTGTTGTAAAGGACTTAGGGATCTCCTCTGAGCTATTCGATATATCTCCTGCTGCGGATGCTTTATTCGAAAACATTCCGAACGACAAGACACGCAAAGGCAATGTCATGGCGCGGCTGCGTATGATTGCACTCTATGATCGTTCCCAAGCTTTGGGCGGACTCGTGATCGGCACATCGAATAAAACCGAATCGCTGCTGGGATATACGACGCTTTATGGCGATAACGCGAGCGCGATCAATCCGTTGGGAGATTTGTACAAGACGCAAGTCTGGCAGCTTTCGAAGTATCTCGGCGTGCCTGCGAGCATCGTAAATAAAGCTCCCACCGCCGATCTTTGGCCGGGGCAGACGGACGAATCGGAACTCGGATTTACCTATCGCGAAGCAGATGAGATTCTTTTTTATATGATCGATCATCGCGAGCGGGATTGGGAACTAAGTAAGCGAGGATTTTCACCGGAGCGCATTCAAAAAATCCGAAATACCGTTCGCCGCACGCAATACAAACGCCGTCCTGCGCTTATCGCCAAAATTTCGAGCCGGACTATCAATGCGGATTTTCGCTATCCGAGGGATTGGGGAACGTAAAAAGGTAATCGTGATCTTTAGGTCACGCACGAATGGCACTAAAATCATTTGTCTTCCAGCAGATCGTGACCTGAAGGTCACGGCTACAGGTCACGATTACAGGTCACGACTATATCGCCCATGAATGTCATTCCGAGTGCGGTAACAAGGAGTCATCATCCAGCAACTTTGCGTTAGAGAATTCACTATGACATTTGGTAATGTGACATTTGGCAAAGCAATCCGACGAGAGTGGCTTTTGGATGAAGACATCGTTTTTTTGAATCACGGTTCCTTCGGGGCGTGTCCGCGGCCAGTGCTTGCGGTGCAGCGCGAGTGGCAGGAACGAATGGAAGCGGAACCGGTGCGCTTCATGACGCGGGAATTGCCTCAGCATCTCGAAACAGCGAGGAGGGAGCTTGCGTCGTTTGTCGGCTCACGCGTGGAAGATCTGGTATTCGTGCAAAACGCGACCGATGGCGCGAATGCTGTACTTCGTTCCCTACTTCCGATATTCCATCCGGGCGATGAACTGCTGACAGCCAGTCATGCTTACCGCGCTGTTCGCCAAACGATGGTCTATGTTGCGGAACTTAGCGGCGCAACCGTTGTCGATGCACGGGTTCCGTTCCCAATCGCAGATCCGGAGGAAGTTGTGGAGGCGATTCGGCGCGCGATTACGCCGAAGACAGCTTTTGCTGCAATCGATCACATCACCAGCCCGACCGGTATTGTTTTTCCAATCGAGAAGATCATCGCGCTTTTTAAGGAGCGCGGCATACCGGTGCTCATCGATGGCGCGCATGCGCCGGGAATGATCGATCTAAATCTTGACATGCTCGGCGCTGACTATTACATTGGGAACTGTCATAAGTGGCTCTTTGCGCCGAAGGGCGCGGCATTGCTGTGGGTGGATAAAAAACATCAATCGAAAATACATCCCACCGTGATTTCGCATTTCCTCGGCGGGGGATATCAGACCGAATTCAATTGGATGGGCACGCTCGATCCGACGGCCTGGCTGAGTATTCCAGCCGGGATCGAATTTCAGAAAAAGGTTTCTGCTGCGGGAAGCCACGAATACACTCGAAAAATTCTTTTAGACGCACGGCGTGAAATTTCCGATGCGCTCGGAGTGCCACTTGCTGCACCGGAGGAGATGCTCGCTAATCTCTGCACGTTTCCACTGCCCGGCAATCCAGATTCGACGGACGAACGGGTCCTACTGCTGCATGACCAGCTTTTCGATGCGTACAAAATAGAAGTTCCCGCGATGAACGCGAATGGGAAGCTTTATGTCCGAGCTTCCTCGCAAGTATATAACGATCCCTCGGATTTCGCCGCGCTGAAGGGTGCGTTGGTGGAGCTTGCCGGTCAGGGAAGGATTAGTTGATCCCAATTTTTCTCTGCTCCCGCTTGCGGGAGGGCCTAAGCATGAGCGTCATGCGTGGGGAAGGGTGTGTGAGGACTACAAATGTGAAGATACGACACAGCTTCCCTAACCCCTCCGCAAGCGGGAGGGGAATAGTTCTGCGGTTGGAATAGTTCCCAATTCTGGTTAAGAGCGGGCTCTACGAGTATTCCGTCGCTGGGCGATTTGAGTCTTGATTCGATCGCTGTTACGTGTTGAGAAAATACATTCCCATTTCTCCCTTATTCTTAACGCTGATTTCCCCACGATAGATACAATCGCGGTGTTCCTTGATGAGCGCATGAGTGCTTGCGCTTAGATTGATTTTTCCCGCTTGACTACTGCTTTCCATACGACTGGCAGTATTGACAGTGGTCTCCCCAAATGTCGTAAGCAAATTTTTTTGTACCAACAATCCCTGCGACGACGGATCCGCTATGAAGGCCAATTCGGATCTCAAATAGTCCATTTCCCGCTTTTCTCTGTTGAATAAACGTAAGCATTTCTCGTGCTGCATCTGTGGTTCTCATAGCGTGCGAGGAATTAGCCTGAGGTAAACCACACACGGCAAGGTAGGCATCTCCAATAGTTTTAATTTTTTCGAGCCCATTACGACCGACGATCTCATCGAAGGCGCGGAAGCAGTAGTCAATTTCTGCGACCAATTCTTTCGGTGTGAGATGCTCGCTGACACCGGTAAAGTTCACAAAATCTGCAAAGAGCACTGTGACATTTTCGTATTGCCTGGCCTCGCTGAAACCGAATTCCTTCAATTCATGCGCGACTTCCCCAGGAAGAATATTCAGCAATAAGTCATCTGCTTTCTTTTTCTCAGCAATTACTTGTTCGGTTTTGATATTTAATAGGCTGAATGCCCTGTTCTTCGTGTTTTCATAAATGACGATGACTAATGAAATCCATACCGTGATGGCAAGTAGGGTAAAAGTGAGGTAATAATTTTGTAGGAACGCGGGGAATAAGTAGGGAATATCGAATTGTGCAATCGTTATGAACCCAAAGAGAATGAAGAGGATGCTGATCAGGATCGACCAAACAATTCCGCTTCGTTTGTTTCCGAGGACGAATGCCATCGTCGGTGCTACCATAAGCCATAATATTGCAGGCGATCGAACATTACCGGAGAATAATACACCTTCACAAATGCCAGCAGTTAAGCCGAATGCTGCAAGGTTTGTGGCAAGGTTGAACGATCCGGTTCTTTTGAATACCCACAGCGCGAGCATCGTAAGGGGGAACATTATAAGGTTCGTATAGACGCCGATGTAAACTGCTGTAAAAAAGCAAATAAATAAATATGTCAGTGAGAATAGCGATAGCACCAGAACAACATTGATGAGCAGGATTGACTTTCGCTGCTCCTCTATTTCCAGCTTGCCTTCAGGATAAAAATAGTGTGTGATTGCTTTAAGCATTGTGAGATGTTTTTTAATCCTTTTTTGCGATGTGGGTTCTGCCGTTATCTAAATGGTAGCGCAGGTTTATAAAGACAAACTTGAGTTTTACAATAATTTCTCCTGCTCCGCTCCCATATTCCTCGACAGCCGTGCGCTTCAAGGTAGAGCGGCCCAGCGTTAAATCCGGGAATCGTGGGCGTTCGGTTCCCAATCGCTCCGAAAGGAGCGCAATCGTTGTAGCCGCCGGTTTCAACCGGCTGTTGCGCATTGTCAGGGGTTCCAAAGATCCGTAGGAGCGCCATATCATCCCAGCGCAGTAAAATCGAACCGGGAAGATATTCCGCTCCTGACGCAGCTTGCAATGGGTTGCTGTTTCACACCGTGGGTTGAAACCCACGGCTACAAATATATCGCTCCTAACGGAGCTGAATTCGTGTGCGCGGAGAAGATCGAGATTGTCGCCGAAATGGAGTTTTGTTCAAAATCATGGCAGGGTGAATTGATTTGGAACAAATCGGGTATTGTATAAGAGTTCTATAATTCAAAAAGAAAACAGGTGCTCGCAATAATAAATTTTTGGGAATCGCTTGACATTGCGATTTTTATTTCGTATTATTGAAGGTAATGTGATAGGCACCCTTTGAGTCAATCTGAGGCGGCTCTTTTAACCTATAGACATTGATGCTCATTGACAAATGGATAAAGTAATAAAACGCCGTTCTTTTCTTACAGCGCGGGAACCATTGATTATGAATTTCATGAATGCAAATATGCACTCCTTTCGATAGTATGCATGAATATGAAACTGAAAAAAGTTAAAAGGCACCTATTACCGAGAGAATGAATGAGTTATTCTATAACGTTCTTGAACGTTGCGGTTTATCTGTATGAGATCCTTCCGACTCCGCAAATTCTCACTTCGCGAGAATTTGCTCCGCTCAGGATGACAACTCTTACAATGGTGGACGGACGTGCGCAGCACATCCCAACAATCACTTTCGGGGGAATGAGAGCTTTCCGTTCGTATTTTTGTAGGAATTCCTCTCAAATTTTAAGAACGACATGAGCATCGACGCAAAAAAACTGAAAAAACCTACCTCTGGCCAAAAAATCACAATGGGCAAGTCTGGACTCGAAGTACCGGACCGGCCGATCATTCCATTCATCGAGGGCGATGGGACGGGCCCGGATATTTGGCGGGCATCGGTGCGGGTGTTCGATGCGGCGGTAGAGAAGGCGTATAGCGGCAAGCGGAAAATCGAATGGTACGAGGTCTATGCCGGCGAGAAAGCGAACGAAATTTATGGCGAAAATACCTGGCTACCGACCGAAACGCTTGATGTCATGCGAGAGTATCTCGTCGGCATTAAAGGTCCGCTGACGACTCCGGTTGGCGGCGGCATCACGAGTCTGAATGTGGCATTGCGGCAGCAGCTCGATCTCTATGTTTGTCTGCGACCCGTGCGCTATTTTGCAGGAGTTCCCTCGCCGGTGAAGCGCCCGGAGCTTGTCGACATGGTGATCTTTCGCGAAAATACCGAAGATATTTATGCGGGAATCGAGTGGGCGGCTGGAACCGACGAGGCAAATAAAGTTCTCCAATTTATCGAGAAGGAATTTCCGAAAGCCTTCGGAAAAATTCGGTTCGGAACGAAATCGAAAGTGGAGGAGTGGTCGAAGCACGCGCATGTTCCGGTGCGCGAGAATATGCCGCATGTCGGGATCGGTATCAAGCCGGTGAGCCAGGAAGGTTCCGAGCGTTTGATTGCCGCGTCGATCGATTATGCCTTGGCGGAACAGCGGAAGTCGGTCACTTTTGTTCACAAAGGGAACATTATGAAGTTCACCGAAGGGGCGTTCCGCGACTGGGGATACAAAATGGCGAAGGAACGATATGGCGATAAAGTTTTTACCTGGGCCGAATGGGAAGACCAGAAAAAAGCATTTGGAGAAACGCAAGCGAACGAGCTTCAGAAAAAGCGTCTCGCTGAAGGGGCGTTGCTCATCAAGGATGCGATCGCCGATATTACGCTTCAGCAGGTGCTGACACGGCCGGAAGATTTCGATGTGATCGCGACGCTGAACTTGAACGGCGATTATCTTTCCGATGCTCTTGCCGCGCAAGTGGGTGGAATCGGCATTGCTCCGGGAGCGAATATCAATTACGTCGGCGGTGCTGCGATTTTCGAAGCGACGCATGGAACCGCGCCGAAATATGCGGGCCTCGATAAGGTGAATCCGGGTTCGGTGATTCTTTCTGGCGAGATGATGCTTCGCTACATGGGCTGGGGCGAGGCGGCGGATCTTATCATCAAAGGCCTCGAATCGGCGATTGCTGGAAAGAATGTGACCTACGATTTCGCGCGCCTAATGGATGGGGCGAAAGAGGTGAAGACCAGTGAATTTGCTGATGAGATTATTAAAAGGATGTAACTATTTATTTCCATTCTTCTTCAAGTTTTCGGACTTCATGGGTGATCACATTTACAATCATAATCGTTGACGGACTTTTAAAAAGAAGAAGATGACCGTCATTGCTATTATTGACCATATGCATATCCGGGTTTAGATGCATTCCCCAAGTATTACGAGTATTTTTAAATGAAAAAATAATGGAATCCTCTTGAATTGAAGAACAGGCTGTATTATTGTTACTTTGTTTTGACGTTGACTTTTGATAGCGAGAGACTATTAGCGATGCATCGTCGAATAGATGAACTTTGAATGGTTTTATGACTTGCGTTTCGCTATCGGGAGAAGAGGGTTTTATCAGCAATGGATATGCTTGCAATGAAGCGAGCGTTTCTTTTTTAAGATCGTATACATAAGGATAAAGGTACTCCGGATAAATTACAATCCCATCTCCAAGTGATTGATTACCATTGTAAGCGAATGTTTCGATTTTAGTGAGGTATGGAACATTGAAAATCATAAGTTTATTATACCATCGCACAGCAAGTTTTTTACCTTTACTCATGAACCAAAGTATTCCGTTAGGAAATTTATGGCCCGGTAAAGAATAAAGAGTGTCCTTACCTCCCGGCACTTTCCTACGATGACCCTGCATGACGGTCGTTGTATCGATTAGCAACTGATTAGACATAATCTTTTTTAGTTTGGAAACGGTTCGGAGTGTGAGAGTGCCGCTATCGGAAAGTTCCGCGAAGTATTGACCGTCGGGCGATAGCGATCCTTGTATATTACTTGAATCGATGGTCTCTCGAATCGTTTTGGAATGAAGGTTAACTTCAGCAATAACGGAAAAATATTTAATCTGAGAAAATACGTCATCCTTCGTGTTTTGAAGGCTTGGTTGAGGAAAACCTCGCTTCCCGAAGATCACAATTTCACTATCGCCAGTTTTAAAAACCATTTCCTGACATTCAAGCCAGGATAAATTAATTATTCCAACGAGTTGATGGCTTTTTAAGTCCCAAAGTTCAATATCATTGTTGTTCGCCAGAGCCAGAATTTTGGCGGAGCTAGAAAAAGTATGGGCTGTGATATGGGTTCTATCTCGACCAGGAAGCGACTTCAGCACTTGACTGTCCCACTTTTGGCCGAATAGGATCATTGGATAAAAAAATATCGAGAAGAGAACGGCGTAGCATTTCATCATTCTTAAGAACACCCCTGAGACTCCTGCGGTTGCGCTTCCAAAAGCAACGTTAATGCTCCGCCGCCCACACGACGAGATTCGTTCCGAAGCGCAAGGCTTCTTCGCGTTTTTCCTGCGGGTCACCGTGGACTTCGGGGTCGTCCCAGCCATCGCTGGGATTCGATTGATAGGTATAGAACACGCAAAGGCGCCCATTGCTGAAGATGCCAAAACCTTGCGGCGGCTTACCATCGTGTTCGTGCGTTTTGGGAACCCCGTTGGGAAAATCGAAATGGCAATGATAGAGACCGTAAGAGAAGGGAAGTTCCTTTAGGTCCTGCACTGGAAAAATCTTTTTTAGCTGCGGACGGATGGTGGTATCGAGCCCATAATCGTCATCGACATAGAGAAATCCCCCGGCATCGCAATATGCCCGAAGCCGCTTGACTTCCGTTTCGGTGAAATCGACTCGGCC
>DASYAJ010000013.1:0-2646 GCA_036501405.1 Kapaibacterium sp. (SeqCode) | reverse complement strand
TAAGAAAGCGATTTTATGGAACATCTAAAAAGAAAAGGTGCTCACCATGAGAAAGCGTTTTCGAGGAAATGGTGCCTTTATGAATTATGAATTGAAAAAAAAAGAATTTTTACTGGCAAGAATTCGGCAATCGAGAATTTTTTGAAAATCGGGGCACAATCCGGGTAGGAATTTGGGTTTCATGTACCAGCTAATTCTCCTTGCCATTATGTCCGCACCAGCGACCTATTCCAATCCCGGCATCTCCGCATCGGGCAACACACTTTGGCTTCGCTCCAAAGCGTGGGACCTGACGTGGATTTCCGGCTCGGCACTCCTCATGGTCGTGCCGTATGCTTCCTATTATATCGGTCAGACGTTTGGCTTTTCGCCGGACGATTCTCGGAATGCGGTGAATATGCTGATCGCGTTTTTCATCGGCGGTCCGCACATGTACGCGACGCACATGCGGACGACGTTCGACTCGAATTTCCGTTCCCGGCATCCTTCGATTCTCGCGGCGGCGATTCTGATTCCGGCTGCTGTCATTTATCTCGGCTATTATCACTTCATTTTCCTGCTGACGTTTTTCTTTTTCTGGGCCAGCGTTCATGTGCTACACCAGATTATTTACCTTGTCGATTGCTATAATGGGCGGTCGCCCGCACCGCCGAGCCTTCGCTCGAAAGCAATTGATTATGCCGTGGTCCTGACGGCGCTCTATCCCGAAGCGATGTGGCGTTTCACGCACAACACATTTTCGGTTGGGCAGAACCTACTTTACTTCCCAGATTTCTTGAAAGTCGGCGGTGCGCGATGGTATGCATTGGTTCCGGGCAATATGCTCTGGATGGCGAGCGGGGTGGTCTTTACGGCGGCGCTTGCGCTCTACATCTCGAAGACCTATCGCGAGTTCCGTACCGGCCACGGCAATGTTCCCAAGACGGTCCTCATTTCCTTCACGATTGTTGCGACGTTCATTACGCCGTTCTTCCATGAGCTGGACGTGGCGTTTCAGGGATTGAATTCGTGGCATTCGTTCCAGTATCTGGGATTGACCTGGTATATCAACCGGCTTCGGTACGATCGCGGCGAGCGCTTGAAGAACCTGAATGTGTTCGCGCGGCCCGGCGAGTGGTGGCGTTACTATGGCTTTACGATTCTGATGACGGTCATTGCCATCGGGATGATTTCGACGCTCGTCTTTACCCGCTCTTACACGGGACTCTCGTTCGATCAGTGCTACTATATTATCGTGCTGAGCTTTTTGCTGACGCATTATTATCACGATCATATCATCTTTACGGAGCAGCCGGATTTCAGCCCGGCTGCCTCGAAAGCGCGGCTGATATTTAGCGCGCAGCAAGCGAATTAAGTAGGCCGGCTCACAATAATTTTGGGGCCGGACTCCTGCATTATTCTTTGAATATGTTCAAATATTCGGAAAAGGCATATCTCCGGTTTCGGCGATAGCCCGTCGTTTCATCCAATATTTTGAGCAGGACGAAATCGTCAAGCAGGCGCGATGCGGTCGAAGCGCTGATGTTCAGTTCCCTTTCGATTCGCTGGCGATCGAGAATCGGATGCTTATAGAGAAGCTTAATCAGTTCCCTTCCATGGTTCGCGCGTTTGCCTAATTGTTGTACCCGCTGGGTTTCGAGTTCATGCCGAAGGACCGAGATTCGTTCCAATGTGCGGATCGAATTCTCGGACGTCTCGATGATACCTGCTAAAAAGAACTGGAGCCACCCATCGAGATCGTTTTTCTCGCGAGCGCGAGTCAGGCGGTCGTAATATTCCATTCGATTCCTTTCGAAGAAATCGGAAAGATAGAGCGTGGGCCGTTCGAGGATCTTCGCGCTGACCAGATAGAGCGTAATGAGGAGTCTGCCCAAACGCCCGTTGCCATCCAGGAATGGGTGGATGGACTCGAACTGGTAATGGGCAATGCCAATGCGTGTCAGCGGCGGCACATCGAGGTTTTCATTGTGCAGGAATTTTTCCAAATCGCTCATCAGTTCCGGCACATTCTCCTGCGAGGGGGGCACATATACGGCGTTCTTCAGCGATGATCCAAGCCAATTCTGGCTCCGACGATAATCGCCCGGATTTTTGTGCTTGCCTCGCACGCCTTGCAACAGGACTTTATGCGTCTCTTTCAAGAGACGTCCGGATAAAGGAATATTTCTGAGGCGGCCAATAGCAAATCGCATGGCAGCAATATAGTTCTGCACTTCGGTCCAGTCGTCCCGCCGTTCCGGTTCGATATCGCTTTTCGCGGCGAGCGCCTCATCGATCGTCGTCTGCGTCCCTTCAATGCGGCTGGAGGTCGTTGCTTCTTTTGCGATATGCATCGAAATAAAAAAATCGATGTCATCCACCCACCGGCTTGCGGCGTTCAATTCGCCCAATTTTCGATCCGCGCGCGATTGCAGGGCTGCGAGTTTCATATCGCCCACGATCCATGGATGGTTTACCGTCTCCGGCAGGAAGCTCTTATACCCTTCCTGTTTCCGAAACGTCCCCGCTTTGAATTGTCGAATGTCCATCTGACGATATAATATTTTGTAACGCCATCTATACACGCAACTGACGATATAAGTTTCTATATCGTCAGTATTTCGATTAAGTGACGATATGTTTTTTTATATCGTCAGTTCGGACGGT
>DASYAJ010000012.1:0-1683 GCA_036501405.1 Kapaibacterium sp. (SeqCode) | reverse complement strand
GGAACGCTATCGAATGGCCACGCCCATATCGAGCTGGATTCGATTTTCCTGCAAACAGTGACGATCGATTCTACAAATCCGATGAAAGTGTTCGTGCAATTGAATTGCGATGGGAGCGTCTATGTTGTCAAAGGTGCGACGGGATTCGATGTCGTCGCATCGAATGGCGGCATTTTGAATGGCGGCTTCGATTACCGCGTTGTCGCAAAACGGAAGGGTTATGAAGAGACGCGTCTCGAAACCGCTCTGCCGCCTGTCCGTTTTTCCAAATAACTCATTTCAACCTGTTAGAATATTATCATGCTTTACAATGCATTTGTCGTACTCCATATTGTTAGTGCCGGCGCAGTTGTCGGCCTCATACTAAATGCTATTATTGGGACGAGCTTTCGGAAGAAGGTGGCTGGAACGCCGGCAGAACTTGGTTCTATCCGTATGGCGGCGATTATGTCACCAATACTGGTAAACATTGGGGCCATCGGCTTGCTCGTCAGCGGCGTCGTGATGTCGATTCTCCAATATAATTCCTCGTTCTTCGCGTTCAACACGATGCCCTGGCTTGCGATGATGCAGGCCGATTTCGTGGTCATCATGGCGATTGTTGGCGCGCTCATTGCCCCGAATGGCAAAAAGGTTCTTGCGATGGCGGAAACGGAACTGAAAATCCCCATGAGTGGCGCAAGCGATGGACTGCGGAAGTTAGTCCGTAAGCAGTATAAGCTGACGATGCTCGTTGGATTGCTGACGCTTCTGGCAATCGCTTTGGGAGAATCGAAAGCGATGATGTGGGTAACCGCGCAATAAAATTCCCGCACAAAACCTAAAAAAAGAGTGGCGCCGAAGCGCCACTCTTGAAATGCTTGAGAACAATTCCCACTTATCGACTCGTCACGACGAACTCGACACGGCGGTTCTCTGCCCGGCCATCGTCGGTCGAGTTATCGGCGATCGGCGAAGCCTTGCCATAGCCTTTGGCAGTGACGCGGTTCGCGGTCACGCCATTCTGCACGATGTAATTCCTGACTGCATTCGCTCGCTGCTGCGAGAGCTTTTGGTTCACATCGTCCGAGCCGACGTTATCGGTATAGCCCGCAATTTCAACCGTCATCGCGGGAACTGCTTTCATCAGGCGCACCGCCCGGTTCAGTTCAGGATACGATTCCGAGCTGAGCGTCGATTTATTGAAATCGAAGAAGACGAGCAGCCGAACGCGGCCCCCAGCCGTGCTCGAAAGCTTGATATCGGGATGGCGCGAAAGAATGCGGCCCTGAGCGTCCACTTCGAAATAAGAGGTCCCGAAGAGATAACCATCGGCGTCCGCCGTAACAGAATATTTCCCAGGCGATTTGACGCGGACGTTATAGCGGCCATCGCTATTGGTGTGGTCGGTCGCAACGACTTCATTGTTCGTCAGATCGACGACCGTCATGTTTGCGCTGACGGGATCGCCCGTCTTATCGTCGGTTACGCGGCCCGTGAGCGTAACTTTGCCATCGTCGCTAACGCTATTATTATTCGTGCTCGTCGGCTCCTCGCTGGTCGCTTCGGAATGCTCACCGAATGGGAACCGAATTCCGACCGTGAGGGAGGCGTACCAAAGTTTCGGAAATGTCGGATGCGAAAAGACGGCTGGGTTTCCATTGCTATTTGCAATGCTTGTAACGACATCTGCGTAATTATTCG
>DASYAJ010000011.1:0-6628 GCA_036501405.1 Kapaibacterium sp. (SeqCode) | reverse complement strand
CAAGGCGGAAGAAAACCTCGCATTCTGCTTGGGGATGCGGCGGATGTTCGCGTTCTCGAAGCGGCGTGCGTCTCGCGCGAGCAATCGATAGCGGAGATTGTGCTGGTGGGCGAGCATGCTGCCATCCAACAAGCGGCAGATCAGGCACGCATTTCGATCGATGGGATCGAAATTTATTCCGCAAAGACGGACGCGAGAACAGAAACACTGGCCAAAAATTATTTCCAGCGCCGCGTCGGAAAAATTCCTTCGTTCGAAATCGCATTCGAAGAGGTGCAGGGGAACGATCTATTGTTTGGCGCGCTCCTTGCGGCGGCGGGCGATGCCGATGGCATGATTGCGGGTTCGGTTTCGACAACGGGCGATGTGATCCGCGCAGCCTTGAAAGGAATCGGTCTTGCAGATGGCGTTTCGACGCTTTCGAGTATGTTCCTTTTTGCGTTCCCGCCGATTCCCGCATTGCGCGAGGATGCGTACTCGGCCGCGTTCGGCGATTGTGCCGTGCTCGTCGATCCGACAGCCGAACAACTGGGGGACGTGGCGATCCAGACCGCAAAAACCTATCGCGTGCTTGCCGGCGATGAACCACGTGTTGCAATGCTCTCGTTTTCGACGAAAGGAAGCGCCATGGCGGAATCGACCGTGAAAGTGGCGATGGCGACCGAGTTGGCGCGCCAAAAAGATCCCACACTTTCCCTCGATGGGGAACTTCAGTTCGATGCGGCATTCGTTCCTGCCATTGCCGCGCAAAAAGCGGCTGGGAGCGATGTCGCAGGTCGAGCGAACGTGTTTGTTTTTCCGAATCTCGATGCGGGAAACATCGCCTATAAAATTGCGGAACGATTAGGCCGCGGCGAAGCGACGGGACCGATTCTGCAAGGACTTCGAACGCCGATGAACGATCTTTCTCGTGGTGCGAGTGTCCGCGACATTGTAAATATGATCGCGGTGACCGTACTGCAAGCGGAATAGAACCAGGATTACGCTCATTCCAAGCAGGAGGCATCGTCCATGTCTCTCCCAGAAGAGGATTGGGAACACTAATTCCATCAATTGAACGGGAGTATTTTAAGGATCGTTGATAAGCATAAGATGAATATCCTCGTAACCAACGACGACGGCATCGACTCGCGCGGCATCTACGAACTGGTGCGGGCGCTGCGGCAGATCGGCGAGGTGATCGTGATCGCGCCGCTCGGCGAGCAATCGGCGGTGGGGCATGCACTGACGGTCAGCCTGCCCTTGCGGGTGACGGACTTTCACAAGAATGGGGAATTTTTCGGATTTGCAGTGAGCGGAACACCGGCCGATTGTGTGAAGCTCGCACTCCGCACATTTCTGGATGAACGCAAATTGCCGAGGCCGGACATTGTCGTCAGCGGTATCAATCACGGGCGCAATACTGCGGTGAATATCATCTATTCCGGCACGGTCAGCGCGGCGACCGAAGCGACCGTGCTGGATGTTCCGTCCATCGCCGTTTCGCTCACGAGTTACGATCGCGATGCGGATTTCGTTCCAGCCGCGGAATTTATGAAACGGTTTACGCTCGAAGTTGCGCGTTTGGGCCTGCCGCGTGGAACGCTTCTGAATGTGAACGTTCCGCCGCTTCCGCTGGAAGAACTACGCGGGGTTTCCTATACGCGCCAAGGCGCTTCGTACTGGGAAGATGAATTCGAGAAGCGCGTCGATCCGCAGCAGCGGCCCTACTATTGGCTGAAAGGGAAGTATATTTTAGAAGATAAAGCGACCGACATCGACGACATCGCGATCCGGGAAGGAAAAATCAGTGTGACACCCATCCACTACGACCTCACCAATTATTCGTTCCTCGCCGAACTTCGTTCCACCTGGCCTACCACTCTCTAAAGAACTTTTGAAAGCGTGTTCGTCCTTCGAGAAACATTCCGATACCTTCGCCATTCGTGGCCCGCATGGCTTTTGCAATGCGTGACCCTTGCCGTGGCGCTGGCGGTCAGCGGGCTTTTTGCATTGCTCGCGTGGAACGCGCATCGGTCGATGGCATCGTTGCGCGCGAACCTGGCCATCGAGGCATTTTTCGATCCCGCAATGACTTCCGAGGATGCTCATGCTGTTGCGCAGTCTGACGTTGCACAGCTGGCTGGAATTACGAAGATCGAATTCATCTCGAAAGCTCAGGCACTGACCGATTACACGAAAGCCTCGGGCGAAAATGTCGAGGCGGTATTGGGAATGAATCCCTTGCCGGCGAGCGTGAAGATTTATCTTGTCGATCCATCGTCCGCGAATGTCTCTCGCATTTCGGAGCGGATCAAAATGCTGCCGAATATCGAAGACGTGAAGAGCGATCTCCCGTTGATCTCTGCGATGGAATCGCGCTCCCACGCGCTGGATACGATTGCTTTGGTTCTGTGTTCGCTTCTTCTTTTCACCGCCTTTTTTCAATCGTTTGCGGCAGCGCGGCACGGCATGGAGCGCCGGCGTGAAACGAACCGCGCGTTTGTAAGGATGGGTGCTACGCGATGGATGGTCTCCGGGCCTATGCTCTATTACAGTATGCTTGCGGGTATCGCAGGGGGAGCGGCGGGCGTAGGCCTACTTTTTTTTGTGGATCGGCAGTTTTTTTCTGCGATGGGAGCATTCTTTACAGGTCCAATATCTACCGACGATCTCTCCCTATCCATCATTCTCCTTGCCGCAGGACTCATCATCGGAACGATTCCCTCGCTCTCTGTGAGACAAAAGGTATAAAAAGTTCTACTCTATTTTCGTCACCGGGTGAATCTCCCGATAATTTTTCGCATGTCCGTCCTGGCCGTGATTGAAATCCTGGAAGAGAACGCCGGTGATGGTTACCGATTTGCGGACATTCTTGAAATCGGTGGAAGGCTTGCCGAGATTCTGTTCGATCCACTGGGCGGCGGCGTTGAACTGGGGCGCATGGGCAGAAGCCGCGACTTCGGCACATCCGGTCCCCGGAATTTCGGCAATAATGGAATTTCCGGAATCGTCCACGAGGATGAGATGCACATCGCTGTCGTCTTCTTTTTTGAAAGCGGTAATCGTACCTTTGATCGTGACGACTTGCTCTTCGAAGGCCAAGCGATCGGTATCTTCGCTGATCGATACGATTGGGAACGTATTCTGCTCGGCGATCGTGGTCGCGAGGGGCGTCCAGTTGATCGTGGAGACAGCGGGATCGGTGAGGATTTTGACGTGCCATCGTTCGACGCCGCATTCGGGTTCGGACGTCGTGGAATTATTCGAGGCGGAACAGCTTGCAAGGAGCGCCGAAAAGGCAATGAGCGTAAAAAGGCGGCGAACGATCATCCTACAAAAATACGCAAAAAAAAGAAGTACGAAATTGTTGTTGATTGTTTTGGCCGGATGTGTGTTTATCTCACGCGCATGATCCATCCTCAGAGACCTGTCGTGCGCTTCGGAATATGAAGCTTGCAGTCATCATAGCCCTGAACGTGGGGCTTCTTGGCCTTTTCGTTTACCTTTCACGCAAAAAGAACCTCCTTTCCTTCCTTGACGGCGGGAAATGGTGGCTCACATGGCTTTCCGTCGCGATCATCACGCTGATGGACGAGCTGACGAGCGTGTTTTACGTCGCGGCGGAGTCCTACCTGCTAGTCGGGATTGCAGCGTTCGTTTTTATTATAGCGACCTCGATTTTTATTCGGTTTCTTTCGAGCCGAATGGTCGAAATCGCTCATATTCTCGAACATCACGGCATTCGGGGCGGTGGCGTCTATAGCTTCAGCTATCTTGTGCTCGGCCCGACGATGTCCTTCGCGGCGGTGGCTTCGATCATGGTCGATTATATATTGACGGCCGCGATCTCGACGGTTTCTGCCGTCTATAATGGAAGCTCGTTTTTCTCGATTTCTCCGATCGTTATCTATGCGTTATTCTTTGCCTCGATCTGGGCCGTGGCATTCCTGAATATCATCGGTATTCGCGAGAATGCACGCTTTACCTACTATATTTTCGTTGCGGCAGCGATGATATTATTGACGCTGATCGTATCGGCAGTGATCGATCCGAGTCCGGGCCAGCTTGTTCGCGCAACCGGAGGATTTAAGATGACCTGGGATGGTATTACCGGCCATAGCCTTTTCGGCGGGGCAAATTTCTTTATTTTTGGATTTGCGGGCGTTATTCTCGCGTATTCCGGCGTCGAAAGTGTGCTGCAAACAGCCGGTCTTGCGAAAAGCTGGCGGGATATTCGAAAGGCCTATATTTTTCTTGCTGTGACGGTCGGGATAGCGACGCCGCTCATTACCGCACTCGTGCTGACGCGCGGCGATATTGATTTCCATGCGCACGAAAACGATCTCATCACCTATTTCGCGCAGGTCGTAAACGGGAAATGGTTTGCCTATCTTGTTGGCGGGCTTGCGAGCTTCACGCTCATCATGGCGGTGAACACCGCGTTCGTTGCTTCGAGCGAACTAATGGAGCGCGTAGCGCACCGCTATGGGTTCCACTGGCTCAGTAAAACGAACAAAGCCGATTCGCTCTATCGCATCCATATTATCAATGCGACGCTTTTTTCGGTCATTATTGCGGTTACTGCGGGAAGCCAGGAAATGCTGGCGCACATGTATGCGGTCGGACTTGTTGCGAGCTTTACCATTAACATGGGCGCACTCGTCTATTATCGTTATTCGCGCGGAAGCGAGGAGATCCCGGACTATCATACATCGCGAACGGGAACGTTTATTATTTTTCTTCTGCTGCTCGCAGTGTTCGGCTTTATTGCGTATCATAAATGGCAAGGCTTCCTACTTTGGGCGATTACCGTCACGATTTTTCAAGTGATCGGATTCCGTGTGGCAAAACGGCGCGCGCCGGAAATCGAACAGTTTCGAAAGACCGACAACCCGATGGAACTCATGTTCCGCCTTGCGGAGTCCGATGAAAAGAAGCCCTTTCATTTTTATTTCCGGCGTCCGAACGATACAGCTCCGATTTCGGACGATCTGAACCGTGCCTACGTAACGTTCTACTCGCCGCGTGCCGGTTCGCCGGTGAAGCTGGGCAAGAACCATTTTGTGCTTTCGATCTATCGCGAATCGCTGACGCGGAGGATGGTCGCGCTCATCGAAATGATGAAATACGATTTTGCGGAACGCAACATCGTCTTCCATTTAGGATGGCCGACATCGAGTTGGGTCGACCGCTTTTCGACGGGGGTGATGATTTTTTCGCTCATGCGTTTGCCCAAACAATTTCCGGCATACAGTTTCGTAATCGAGTATGAAGGCTCCGAAGAAAAATCGGGGGAGGTGGTCCATGTCGAATCCAAACTCATCCAATAATAGGTCGTTTAGCGCCGATGGCGCTTCGACAACCCGCGATGTCGCGGCGATTCTTGTTGCCGGAGGGTCCTCGATCCGTTTTGGCAAGCCGAAGCAGTTCGAGCTTCTCGGCGATATTCCGATTTACGAACATGTCGTTCGGGTTTTCGCGAATGTGAACGTCATCCATACCATCGTGCTCGTGAGCCGGGCAGACGATCTTGAAGAAATGGAGCGGGGTCTGAAGCAGATGGAGCTTCCGACAAAGTTCCATCTCGTCGCCGGCGGGGAAACGCGGCAGGACTCGGTCTCGAATGGGCTGAACGCGCTGAAAAAGGAATCGGATATTGCCATTGCGGTTGTCCACGATGTGGCGCGGCCGCTCGTCGATGAAGGACTGATCCTTTCTGTGATTGGGGCGATTCGGCAATATGGTTCCGCTGTTGCAGGGCTGGAGATTGTCGATACGCTGAAGCGGGTGGTCAATCACGAAATTGTCGAGACGGTGAATCGGGAAAACCTTTGGCGCGCGCAGACGCCGCAAGGCGGGCGGATTGAACTGCTGCGCGCTGCTTACGACGCGGCGCGCGAAGCAAAGATCCAAGGCACAGACGAGTCACAGGTCCTGGAACACATGGGCGAGCAGCCGCGGCTTGTCGCCGGAAGCAATATGAACTTCAAGATTACCTATCCGATCGATCTGGAACGGGCGCGGCTGACAATCGATCGAAGGAAAAAGGCAGAAGCTTAACGGTCGAGTGCGATTGGAATTTCCTGGAATTTAATGTTCGATCGTCAGATTCACGGTCTTCACGGTTCCGTTTGTTGAAAGGCGCAAGTAATAATTCCCGGACGGGAGCGCGGAGCAATCGAAGGTGAACCTATTCGTTCCAGGTTTCAATCGTGCCGATGGTAAAGCCTGCACGACGTGTCCGAGAGCGTCGTATAGTTCCAATGTGGCAGAAGCGGAGAAGGGAGCGTTCACCATCGCTGTAATATTGCGACCTGCCGGATTAGAAACTGCGGAAAGCGAAAGTTCGGAGTTCGATACCGGCAGTACGGATGTCGAAGCTGGCAAAACGGTAAAGCGGCCCGGGTAGGTCTCTGAATCATTACATTCGACACCATAGACAATGACAAGATCCCACTTTCCAGTGTCAGCCCAGGAGGGAATTACAAAACTAATTCCCATCGTATCGAAAGGGTTGAATGGACCTCCCAAACCTGTATAAATGATGGAATCATTATGTTTGAGATGAATGTCGCCAAATCCGCAATTCCCTGCATAGAAGCCAGTATAATAGACAGTATCAATTATATACGCCCCCTGAATGCCT
>DASYAJ010000010.1:0-5503 GCA_036501405.1 Kapaibacterium sp. (SeqCode) | reverse complement strand
CCTTTCGCGATCGTTGCTGGCGAGAGATCGACTTTGAAGTCCGCCGCATCCTTGCCCGATGTTGCGTTCCCGCTCATCGAAGATTGGTCTTCGTTGAGTTTGTCGCTAGAACCGCCACAAGAACTTAAAGTTAGAACAGTGGCGAGTGTAAGCGTGGAAAAAAGAATTGTTTTCATAAAAGGAATTGTCACGGCTGGTTCGAAATTAAAATAAATTCCACGCGTCGGTTTTGCGCGCGGCCTTCTTCGGTCGTGTTTGTCGCAATCGGCTTTGCCGGACCGTAACCGATGGCCGATAATCGTTCCTCCGGCGCGTCGTGGGAAGTTAAATAGCTTACGACGGCTTCCGCACGGTCCTTCGAAAGCTGCTCGTTGTGCTTCGCAGAGCCGGTGCTATCGGTATAACCGGCAATTTGGAACTTAAATTCAGGATGGTCATGCAAAAGTCCGATGACGCGGTCCAGTTCCGCGAACGATGCAGGCAAAAGCGTTGCTCGATCGGTCTCGAAGAAGACGTTTTTCATCGTGATTGCCACACCCGTCTCAATTTTATTCAGCCTCAGATTTTTCTCGATGGTCTCGTAGTCCTTCAGTTCCGAAAGATCGATATTTTCACTGGTAGGGAAGTATCCTTCTTTTTCGGCGCGAACGGCGTATCGGCAACCAGCGGGCAGCGTGAGTTGATAATTTCCCGTCGTAGGATCGGAACGTCCCTCGCCGGAACCTTTGCCACGGGAACCCCTATCGAGGCGTTCGTAACGCACTTGGGCGAAGAGTGGCTTGCCCGCAGCATCGGTAACTGTTCCCATCAGCAGCGCGACGGCCTGATGCCGCGTGACTTTCACGCGATAGATGGCGCTTGGCTCGGCATCGGACTTACGCCACGTCAAATAGGCATATTTCCCTGCCGCATCTTCAGAATAGAAGGATGTTCGGCCCGGGCGGTTCACGTCGTGCCCCAAATCTTCCGGCTTCGACCAGTTCTGCCACGAATCGTCTAACCGCCAGGAACGATAAACATCGACCTCGCCAATGCCGCCCGGACGATTGCTCGAAAAATAGAGCGTCTTGTTATCGGCGGCAAGGTAGGGGGTCATCTCGGTATATTGGGAATTAATATCCGAGCCGAGCCAGAGCGGCATCGTCCAGGTTCCCGCATCGATTCCCATCTCGCGAAAAAAGCTGACATAGAGATCGCGATCGCCGATGGAAGAATCGCGATCGACCGCCATGATGAGCGTCCGTTGATCGGGACCGAACGCATAATCGGTATAAAGCCCCTTCGGATTGACGTTCTTGATCTTGATTGGATCGGGAATAGACCATCCGAGTGAAGTTTTATGCGAAACATAAAGCCGCTCGTTCGGTGGCGAATCGCCGTGCAGCTTATCGAGTAGATAGAGCGTGTTGTTATCGGGCGAGACCGAAAGCACGGCCACGCCATAGGAACTCGCCAGGTTTCCGCCGATAAATTCGGGCGGCGCAAATTGGGAATCGTTCCTGATCCGGCTTTCCCAGATATCAAACACTGTGCTCGAATCCATCCCGAGCCGCGTGCGGGCGAAGTAGAGCGTTTTGCCGTCGGCTGATACGACGGGTATGACCTCCGCCTGGTCCGGAATGTTGATTGAAAGTGGCAGCTTCTCGAACCGCTTTTGTGCCTGGGATGGCATGGCGAGTATGCTCACCAAAAGAAAGGCAACCGTGAAACACCACCATTCGGCGAATGTAGCGGATTCGTGGCTCGAAGATGTTCTAAAATTTTTTTTGAATTTGCATTTCATGAACGCGCTTCGTTAAATTCATGAATCCACTCGGTGCTTATCAATGCACCGAAAATGCAAACGGTGTGGAGGAATAAGAAGTTCGCGAAAACCGAGTATTCTCGATGTGAACATTCACGAATGAAAGAATCGGCGCACAGCGGGCAGTGAAGAACTTTTCGTTAACGATTTGCAAATTCAATCCGTCGAGAGCAAGCGACAACGTGCATTTTTCGGAGTAATTTTACCATTTCACATCTTTCCTCGAAGCGGCATAAAAAAGATCGAGATAGTCCGCTTGCGAGCACTCGTACATACCGAATTGCTTCAAGTGGTCGCTCGGCATTTGGGCGTCCAGCAGGGTGAAACCTTTTAACCGAAGTCGCTCGACTAAGTGAACGAGCGCAATCTGCGAAGCATAAGGCACACGCGAGAACATCGATTCGCCGCAGAAGGCCGCCCCGAACGTGAGGCCATACAAGCCGCCGAGAAGCAATCCTTCTTTCCAAATTTCAACGGTATGCATTATACGATCATCGAAAAGTTGGAGATACATTTCGATCATTTCTTCGGAAAGCCAATTTTCGCCGACTTTCGTTAGGTCGTCGAGACGGGAACAGGCCTGCAGCACTTCGCGCGGTGCGGTATCGAAAGCAATCTCATAAGGGAACCGTTCCATCATCCGCCGGAGCGACCGTCGAACGGTAAATCGTTCATCCAAGGGAATGATTCCACGCGGATCGTAGGCAAAGAAGCCGATACCCTCGTGCGCATCGGCCATCGGAAAAAATCCATGCCGGTACGCATCGAGGACTGTTTCCATCGTAATCGAAGACACGGTGGCAGGATTATTTAGTCAAAATCACGAACTCTGTTCGGCGATTGAGCCGGCGTCCGGCATCTGTTGCGTTCGAAGCAATTGGCCGGGTCGCAGCAAAGCCTTCGGTTTCCATTCGATCTGGCGCGATACCCGATTGCATAAGATATCGCTTAATGGCTACCGCGCGCTCATCGGATATTTTCATATTCGTCTGTGCATCGCCCGTCGAATCGGCGTGGCCTTCGATGCGAATGCGCATGGCCGGCCGGACGTGCATGAGCCGCACGACACGTTCCAGTTCCGGAATAAATTCCCCTTCGAGCTGCGTCTGGTTTGGCCCGAATTGCAGGTCCTCGAACACGAATCGGCGTCCCGGTTCCATCGCCAGCAGCTTGCGGCTGGCAAGCACGGAGTGGTCTTCGGCGCGGAGCAAATCGATACGCACCGAATCCGGCGCCAGCGTCGATTGCGAAATATACTTCATAGAATAGAGACTCGTGATATTATTGGCCAGCCCTTCGACCGACGAAGCGAAACTCTGCCCGAGATCGAAACTCGAACCGTCGGTAGCCGTGGCCATGGCGTGGTATTCTGGATAGTACGCTGGCGTAACAGTGAGGAGCTTCACCTCTCGCTCATAAAGCCAATCGCCCATGGATTTGAGCGTGAAGTCGGTAGTGCCATCGCCGTTTTCTCCTTGTTGATGGCATTGTGCGTCCGTAATCAGGACCGCCATGCGAATAGCGATCGGTCGAAAGGGCATATCTTCGAGAGCATGAAGCCCTTCGAGCGCATTTTCTTTCGGATCGCCGCCGCCCACAACCTGAATATCCGATACCCATTTTTCGAATTCTGCGGTATTATCGGTGAGCGTGGGACTTTTCCATTCGACGATGTCGCTGAAACGAACAAGTCCCAGTCGGTAATCGAAGCCATGCTGGGCGAGCGCCTCGGCAAATTGATTCATATTCGTTTTGACAGTCCCGATCATATCGCTCATCGAAGAAGTCTGGTCGATCACGAAAATAATATCGATGGGAACTCGGTTTTCGCCATTGACCAGATCGAGCGAGACGATCGGCCGCTGGATGCCATTCTCCATCAGGACGAGATCTTCTTTTTTCAGCGTCCGGATGAAATGGTTCTTCGCGTCGGTCGCAGAAAAGATGACGCCCATATCGGGGAAATGGGTGATGTCGACGTTTTTAATCGTAATCTGCGCCTCGCCGTTGGACGTCGCGAGTGCGAACCGGGCGTCGCGCTTCGAGGCATCGCGCCGTTTTTCGAGCGTCCCTGTTTGCGCAACTGCGATTTGTGCGAACACCGATTGCGCACCAATGGCGCACAAAAGAAGAGCGAGAGTCCAAAGTCGAACCAAAGGCATCCTCTTCTTAAAGTTTGGAATGCGAAAGCGGTTCCAAAAATACTCTGATAAATAAAAAATCATTTCTGCCCCTTCTACGTGTTAGAGTGGAAGTGATGCAAAAAGTTAAATCATCATCGTCATCTGCTGCGCCGAAATCAGCGGCGCTTCTCGATAAGCCGTTGCGCGATGCGCCGCTGCTGGGCGCGCACGTATCCGCGAGCGGCGGTATTGTGACAGCATTCGACCGCGCGGAATTGCTGGGAATCAATACGTTTCAGCTCTTCGTGAAGAACAACAAGCAGTGGTTCGCGCGCGAGGAATTATCGAAAGAGCAAATCGCGGAATTTCGATCCCGCAGGAAAAAATGGAAGCAAAAGGGGCCGATCGTGGCGCACGCCTGTTATTTGCTCAATCTCGGTTCGTCCGATCCAGCAATTCAGGAACGTTCCCGAGACAGTTTTTTGAAAGAATTGATCCGCGCCGATGCGGTAGGCGTCGATCATTTCGTTTTTCATCCCGGTTCCCACGGAGGAATGGGCGAGGAATCGGCCATCGTAAATATTGCGAATGCGCTGGATCATATTCACGAAAAAACGCCAAAAGTAAAAACGAAAACCGTCCTTGAAATCACGGCGGGACAAGGCTCGGCTGTCGGATATACATTCGGACATCTTGAAGCGATTATTGGGAAGGTGAAGCAGGAAAAACGCGTGGCAGTTTGCCTGGATACCTGTCATCTTTTTGCCGCAGGCTACGATCTGCGAACGGAAGAAACATGGGAACGAACCCTCGAGGAGTTCGAACGCCGCATCGGTTTTGAGAAACTCGTTTGCGTTCACACGAACGATTCGAAAAAAGACTTTGGAAGCCATGTTGATCGGCACGAGCATATCGGCAAAGGAAAGATCGGCCTGGAAGGATTTCGGCTGCTAATGAATGACTCACGATTCGAAAAAATCCCCAAAATTCTCGAAACGCCGAAAGACGAGAACATGACAGAAGACTATGTGAATTTGGGGGTGCTGAAAAATTTGATCGCATGATTTTTTGAGCAACTACTTATTCAAAATAAGTGTAGTGAAGGGATGAATGCCACTCCATACACTTTTAAGCAATTACGTTGCTCCGTCGAACGAGGAATGTTTTCTCACGAACGAGCGGTGACATGCAATAGTCGAGCTGGAGAAATCCCGGTTTTTGTGCCGGAAACCTACGTACATCAACAAAACGGAAGTAGCTCCGTTAAAGTACGAGTCTATCAAATGGAATCCGCATGGTTGGCCATTCTTCCTATGGAGGACCAGCTTGCGATCGTTGTCGATGGAACGGATCTTTTATAAATGGTTCTTTCGAATTCCGAACTTCACGCTGCGCTCGATTCCGGTCGAATTAGAATAGAACCGGAACCTAGTCCGAGGTATTTAGATTCGCTCGGCAAATGCCCGTATCAACCAAGCTCCGTTGCATAAATGCTCACCGAATTCAGTCATGTATTTGCATTCGGAATCCTCGCGGTGATTTTCGTCGCTGGCGGGATTGCGACGAATGCATTGCT
>DASYAJ010000009.1:0-3131 GCA_036501405.1 Kapaibacterium sp. (SeqCode) | reverse complement strand
CGTTTCTCATTGGAGAACGAACCTTTTCCGGTCCCGATGCACCAAGCGGATTTCAACTGGGGGGAAGAATCAGCCAAATTTTTGCGGTTCCCGGAACGACAATTCCCCGTCACATTATTAATGGAGGATACGACTTGACTTCTGGGAACTTGCCCATGTCGAGCGTATTCAATGTTCCCGTTCCGCTCAATCGCGGGTTTGTAGGCTATACGTTTTACAATGAAAGCGAGACCAGCGATTTTACCTTCAATGCACAAGCAGAAGACGGTCTCGGCGATCCGCGGACGACCTATACGAAGCTTGCGGGGGTCATCGAAGACCGGTTGGATGTGAGTGAGGATTGGAATGCCTTTTTGCGGCTCTTTGGGGGAAGTATGCAGCCGATTGGCGGCTCGATTCCGGTGGGAACGGAATTTCGACTTTCGAGCGTGGACGATGTCGATGAAATCAGCGATCTCTATGCCTCGAATTTCGGCTCTGGCGTGCGGGACAAAATTCGGAATGCCGCTGCTTCGGGGCCGCTCGTGCGCGGATATTTGCTCGATGGGAATCCGGCTGGCCGGGTTGCCGCCAGCGGATCGTTCGAGATTGGGAATCGTTCTCTTTTCCCATTTTCGTTCCTGACCGATATTCCGCTCATCGGACATGTCTTCGATCTCTTTGGGCTTACGCTTTTTGCCGATGCAGGGCTTGTCACGAATACATTAACGCCAGACATTCACGATGCGCTAAAAAGCGATGCCGGAATTGGGCTTCGATATTTCGGGATCAACAGCCGTCCCGCGCATTCGTGGGATGTCGATGTCGATCGTTCGGAACTTCAGATCGATTTTCCTCTCTATCTCGATAAGCCGGCTGCTGGCGAAAGTAAACTTGGGTTCCGGTGCGTTGCGATGGTGCGGCAGAATTTTTAGAGCTACGTTAAGAGCCGTTATGCTGCGATGACCTCGGCTTCGGCGGGAACTTCGATCTGCTCCATAAAAGCGCGGATGCGCTCGATGGCTTTTTCGATATTCTCCTGCGAATTCGCATACGAGAAGCGAATGTAGCCCATGCCGTATTTGCCGAAGGTGTGTCCCGAAAGGCACGCAACGCCGGCTTCGTTGAGAATGCGGTTGGCGAGCGTCTTCGAATCGATCCCTGTGGCCTGCACATTCGGGAATACATAAAAAGCTCCGAGGGGTTTGTGGCATTTGAAGCCGGGGATGGAATTCATGCCATCGACGATGAGATTTCGGCGGCGCTCAAACTCTTCGACCACGTTATCGACCCAATCCTGCGGTCCGGTGAGCGCCTCGATTCCTGCAATCTGAATAAAGCTTGCGGTGCAGCTTGCGACATTTGTCTGCAATTTTGCCACAACTTCGGCCAAACCCTTCGGCATAATGCCGAAGCCGAGACGCCAGCCAGTCATCGCGTAGGTCTTCGAAAAACCGTCGAGGATGATTGTACGATCCATCATGCCGGGATAGCCCATGATGGTATAGCTCTTAAATCCATCGTAGGTGATGCGGCCGTAAATTTCGTCGGCGAGGACCCAAAGGTCGTGTTTGACAGCAAGCTCGGCGATCTGCTTAAGATCGTCCTGTCCTAAAATCCCACCCGTTGGATTTTGGGGCGAGTTGAGAATGAGCATTTTCGTCTTCGGTGTGATACGGGAACGAAGATCGTCGATGGAGAATGCAAATCCGGTTTCTTCCGTGAGCGGCAGCGCGATGGGTGTGCCGCCGGCCAGCTCGATGGCGCTTTCGTAGATTGGGAACCCGGGGTTGGGATAAATTACCTCATCGCCTGGATTGATGATGGCCATGATCGCGTAATACATGATCGGCTTCGCACCGGGCGTGATAACGACCATCTCCGGTTTGAATTCGAGTCCGCGGCGCGCGCCTTCGACTTCCGCAATCGTTTTCCGGAATGGCATGAGACCCGCCGCCGGACCGTAGTGCGTATAACCCGCATCGAGCGCCTTTTTTGCGGCTTCGATAATGTTCGGCGCGGTATCGAAATCAGGCTCGCCGATTTCGAGGTGAATAATATCGCGGCCCTGGGCTTCGAGCTCGCGGGCGCGCGCTAATACGACAAAAGAGGTTTCGGTGCCAAGGCGGTTAATTCGGTCTGCAATCTGCATGAGTAGAGGATAAAAATATTGAATCGGAGCAATTGTAACACAAAGGGATCGGCTTTTGTCTCAATTTTTGCCGTTGTTTAAAACCACAATTCCCGCCGGAGCGGGAATTGCCTAAGAAAACTTCGCTTTTTACTTCACGAACTTCGTGACCGATGTATTGCCATTTTCGGTTCGCTCAATGCGAATTGGGCCGAGACCTTTCTTATAATAAATGAGGAATTCCGGTGCATCGTTGTGGTCGATCATTCCATTGGACATGGGCGTATAATGAACCGTGAGCACGTTCAAATAGGAGGTGGAATCGATCGTAAGCGATGGATACGGTCCGGCAGCACTGGCAAGATAGGTAAAAAAGCTAGGTTGGCCATTGCCGTTCGACTGGAGGGCAAGGAAACCGGCGGTCCATTCTGTCGCAGTATCTTTCAGAAGGGTGAGAACGCCGGGATGTGGTTGCCAGGAGACAGCAATATTGTAATTGATCGGAGACCAGACGTTCGAACCGATGGGATTCAAAGAAAAGGCCGCTGAACCGGCGAGTGCAAAAGCTACCCCCACGGAACCCGCCGTCGAACGAGCGTACTGCGTCACGGGTGTCGGCGAGGGGTTTGGATAAGAACCATAGAGCGATCCCGTCGAATAGTAATGCAGAACCGAATCGGTTGTCGATGCAAAAAAACTATTCCCGGTCGTGTATAGATTAAGAATTGGCAAGCTCGTTAAGCTCGTGAGTGCGTTACTCGATGAAAAAGAATATAACCCTTTGGACGTGGCGATGAACGTGCCAAAACCAACGGTAATGATTCCCGTGGGTACTCCCGAGGCGGTCGCAAGCAATCGAGGCGCGCCGCCGCTGCGGTTGACATCGTAGACGCCGCCGTCGGTTGTAATGGCGACGACACCATCGAGACTTGGCGCCATGGTAACAACATTCGACCCCATCGTTGCAACAGGATTCGTTGTGTTTGAACCTGAGGCAATACGATAGATCGTATTGCCACTT
>DASYAJ010000008.1:0-2129 GCA_036501405.1 Kapaibacterium sp. (SeqCode) | reverse complement strand
TACGTTATTTCGATCGCTGACAAAACTTTCGGAACAGGTGCGGCTGCAGGGCGTCGATGCGAATATCCGATTTTTTAACAGTTCGAAACCGAAATAGAACCGTGATTACGCGGATTTGGACAGATTACATGGACGATTTTTGGTTTTTTTTATCGAAGATTAAAAGTTTACAAAAGAAAATGAAAACACGATTTACTTTCTCTTTCATACCGTATCTTTCATCCTTTCTCCTGATTTTCGTGTGTGCCGTGCTGGTTGCGAGCTGCGCGAAAAAAGAGGAGGACATGACGCCCGTTCAGCCGGGCGAAATGGTTACATACAAGGATTTGGTCTATCGCTTTAGCTTTAAGGCGCCGAAGGACTGGGTCGTCGAGTCCACACCGGGACAAAAAACGACCTATTATTCGACGGCCTCGACCGAAACGCGGTTTCAGAATTTTACGGAAGGCGATTACGGCGCGCGAATCGAAGCCGGAGCGCTCGAGCATTCTACGAAAGAAAAAGAAGCTGCCAACTTTAAGCCCTACGACGGCGTGACCTACAGCGCCGCCGAACCGACCACGCTTGGCGGCCAGCCTGCGCTGAAAATTTCCTACTCCATGCCGGCCGATGAAGACGGCATTACCGGATACCGGATCTTCACCGATAAAGATTCCCTTGTCACTTATTTCGATGCCGCGACCTTCGGAGCGAAACGAATGGCGAAGTACAAACCGATCTTCGATCTCTCGGAGCAATCGGTGCAGCCTGCCTTTGTGTTAAAAGTGACCGGCGGAAAATACGATAGCGCCTCGATGAACGCCATGATGGAGCAGATGAAGCCTTCCGCAACGTTTTCGAAATATTCTGGATCGGGTTTCACCATCGAGTATCCCGATAATTTTTCGGCCAATGCCATGTCGAGCGGCGTGGAGATTAAAGGCGAACGCGCCGATGCCATGGTCCGCGTCGATGCCAATCAGGTGCAGAAGGGAATCGATCTCGATAAATATGTGGCCGAAAATGCATCGAAGACTTATCATGGCGCAACCGCGCAAGCCACGACGCTCGGCGGACAAGCGGCAAAAGTCATCAGCTACGGTTCTGCCGGCGCGACAGCGAAAGCCTATTTCGTGATGTCCGGCCAGACCGTTTATCGCATCACGGTCTCGTGGCCGAACGATTTGGAGGCGGCGTTCCGCCCGGCGCTCGAAAAATCGGTGCAGAGTTTTAAGGCAAAATAAATTTATCGTGTCGTTAGCCGCGACCTGAAGGTCACGACTACATTCCTATGCTCGAACTACAAACACTCCTGGAATCTTTTTCCTCACTAACACCCGATGAACTTATCATTCGGCGGGACGAGGCTTCCGATGCATTGCTTCGCCTTCGAATCGCGCTGAACAAAGGGGAAGTGCGTGCTGCGGAGCCCCATGACCGATCTGTCTCCGGATGGAAAGTGAATGCGTGGGTGAAGCGAGGCATTCTCACGGGATTCCGGCTCGGCAAGCTGATACCGCTGGAACTTTTAAGCGGCGAAGGCGAGAACTGGACCTACTTCGATAAAGATACGGTCCCGCTCCGGCAATTTCAATTAGAGAACAACGTTCGTTTGGTTCCCGGCGGCAGCACCGTGCGCGATGGAGCTTATCTTGCGCCTTCGGTCATTATGATGCCCCCGGCCTATGTGAATATCGGCGCGTATGTGGGAGCGGGAACGTTAATAGATTCCCACGCGCTCGTAGGAAGTTGCGCGCAGGTGGGTGAACGAGTGCATATTAGCGCGGCCGCGCAAATCGGAGGCGTGCTGGAACCGGCGGGAGCATTGCCGGTGATTATCGAGGACGATGTTCTGCTTGGCGGCAACACCGGGGTCTATGAAGGCTGCATTATCAAGCGCCGCGCTGTGCTAGCGACGGGTGTGGTGCTCACGGGTTCCACGCCGATTTACGATCTGGTGAACGGAACGATTATTTCCCGCGCGAGCGAATCGGAGCCGCTAATCGTTCCTGAAGGCGCGGTGCTCGTTGCCGGTTCGCGATCGATCGAGCACAAATCCGATTTCGCTCGCGAGCATGGGCTTTCCATCTACACTCCTCTCATCATCAAATACCGCGACGAAAAAACCGATGGAAGAACGGCGCTGGAGG
>DASYAJ010000007.1:0-6706 GCA_036501405.1 Kapaibacterium sp. (SeqCode) | reverse complement strand
GGACCAATACTTGGGCGATGTAAAGCGCCTATTTTCTAATATTCGAATGTGGTTAGGCCCACTCGTTAACGAAGGTTTTGTTAACATTGGCGAGGGAACAACACTGTTAACAGAGGAAAACCTTGAAACCTACGATGCACCCGAACTAAAAATCTATCTTGGCGATCAGGCGATTTTGATTCGCGCTGTGGGCACAAATGTGTTTGGCGCGAATGGGCGCGTCGATATCTTTGGTCCGAAAGGTACGGCATCCGTGGTACTGGAAAACTGGGGCCATTGGAAACTTGTGCACCATGAATACATTGGCCCCGAATCTTCTAAACCACTCGCAAGAGTTAGGTCGTACAAGGATTTCACCGCAGACGACTTTAAGAATCTTCTCTACACGTTGATCGCAGAATAGGCGTGTCACTTCTCTCTGCCAATCCGCTCGATTCTTCAGACATTCTTGAAGTCGTCGCTGTACAATCGAGGGCTCTCGATTTATTTCAAGATGAGGTTCATACTGCGCTTAGAACGTCGGCCTTGAATCCTATGCGGCATGCAGAGTTTTTTGGATTAACGTCAATGGAGATCCTTTCTCGCTTTGATCTTTATCGAAGAGAAACGGAGTATCATGGTATTCTAACTCTCCTGGCCCGACTTGAGGCAGAGGTCAAAGCTGACTTTCAACGACGATCTGCGCAAGTACCATTTAATTCGCTATTCGTTCAATGGGGTGCACAACCAAAGTTTGACGATTTGATGGAGACATGGAAGAAGGCGGCTCCGATCAATCGGAACTCGTTCGGTAATCTTAAGAGCGTACGTCGATTTCGCCATTGGCTCGCGCATGGTCGAGATTATCCAACCACTCTCGCAAAATCTTATACCCTGGCAGATGTTGCAACGATTTTTCAAGACGTCATTTCTGCAATTGCTTCTTTACCTACGACCCGTTCTCTATCGCCCTTTCGTTCAAACGTGCTTGAATGGCGATTGAAGATAAGACATTTCAAACCTTTTAAATGGATTTGAACGTGCATTGATAAATAATCACGGTGGAATCCGCGGCGGGTACATCCGCACTTTTTTCTGTCGTCCCTCCGGGACGCTGGCTCTTAAAAAAATCCCGCACACCCCGCGCTTACGCACGGAGCTACGAATATGCCGCCGCTACGCGGCTGAAAAAAATAGTCGCGGAGCGACGGAGTACCCGCAGGCCAGGGTGGAGCAAAGCGGAACCCTGGGTAAACGGAACCATTTATTTTTTTCAAGCCCTGAAAGGGCGGAGTATTGTAAAGCCCTCCCGCTTGCGGGAGGGCTTGGGAGGGTGTGTCTTTGCAACACCCTTGTCGATAATCACACACCCTCCCTCGGCCCCTCCCGCAAGCGGGAGGGGAGAAAAAATATGTCGTCCCTTCGGGACGCTGGCTCCTAAAAAAATCCCGCACACCCCGCGCTTACGCACGGGGCTACGAATATGTCGTGCCTATGGCACTAAGGCATCGATGTCCTCCGAAACAAAACTGATTTTCCGGAGGTGCTCCTGCTGCGCGCATCGTCGAATGGCTTCGTGCAAACTCGGCCATTTGTGGTGGCGCGGTGAAGTCTTTCGTATCTTTGTAAAGACCTCGCCTCATGAAAATCGCTCTCCTGTTTCTTGCGCTCTTTTTTTGTGCCCTGCATGGCACGGCGCTTCGCGCGCAAACGAACGCGGGTGATCGCGCATCGCTGGCTGATCGCGCATCCTCAGATTCCTGCCGGACGTGCCCCGCGCCCGGCGGCGTTGCCAAAGGCGGATTCATGGACCTTTATTTCGACAATGCTCCGCCCTTCGAAAATTGCACGTCCATCGAGCGGAAGATCGTGACGAAATATGACAAACCCATTCAGGCGCTCGATGTCCATTACGAGCGCAATGGCTTGTGCCTCGATACCACGGTGGAAATGGAACATGTCACTTCGATTGGCTATGGCGGACTTGGCCTGAGCGGCAATCCAGTCGAAGCGCGGGTCGCGCCGGCGAGGGAACTGTTCCGTTCGCATTCGCCGCTCCGGCCTCCGGCAAGTTTTTTCGATGTCACGCCCTTCATCGGGTATGGCGGCAAGGATACAACAGCGAGAAAGATTGGCTTCGCTTCGGTTTATTATGGAGTCGAAGCGCTCATTGCGCCCTTCGGTACGCTGCTCGGCGATAACTTCGCGCTCGCATTTGCTGGATCGATCCTTGAAGAAGGAGGACGAACGAGATTTCCTCTTGGCGGGAACTTGCGTTGGACAATTTTCGGATCGTCGCACGCCACAGAATCGCAGGAGTTCATCCCAAATTCCTGCAAATTCGGATTTCCGGGCGAGCAAGCCGATACGGTTCCCGCGGGCTACACGGAAGTTCCTTCTTTGGGTCGAGCGCCCGATTCCACCGTGTTCTATATGCACGAGCAGACGATTACGATGAGTCCCTTCCGTGCTTATCTTTACGCAGAGGGTGGGACCGTTTTGAACAGTAATTTTTCAGGCGCGGGAGAAAATCCTTCCGCTAATCCGGATGATTACAGTCAGTATTATCTCGGTATTGGCGGCGGTGTATTATTAGGGAAGTGGCTCACCGCGAGCCTCGGCTATCGGTACATGCGTTTGAATCTGCGGACGCCCTGCGCGTTCTGCCCGGGCGATGTTTTTATTCAGAATACAGATCAATCGAATAGCGTCCTTCTCAAAATCGGTGTGAACATAGGCTATTGAATAGTATAGGATGATGAAATCATTTTTGCGAAGCGCTGGCCTTTTCGTCGTGCTCCTGAGCGCGATGCTGATCCATTTCGCGTGTCAACTCCCGACGGAACCGACGAACGTCACGACGAATTCGCCGACGACGATCATCGTTGAAGATCAAGGAAATAACCCCGTTCTCGATCCAACGCTTTCGATCGAGTGGCGCACGCTGCGCGCAACCGATTCTGCATGGCATTCGATGCCGCTGGCCAACGCGCCAACGCACGATGGAACCTTTGCAGATGTTATTCCCATCCCGATTGGCGATGATACGACCCTCGTTGTTTTTCAAGTGAATGCCCCTCTGGGTTACGCGCCGCAAACACAGCTCGATACCGAAATCGGATATTGTGGCAGCAGAACGTTCACGTTTCATCTTACGCAAGTTCCCATTACAGTAACGGTCTGCGATCCGACTGCGAAAAGTGCAACGCTCTCACTCGTCGCGAATGAACCCTCAAAGCCGCGCGACACCGCCAAGACAGCGGACTTTATTAATAGCCTCGGCGCGCTTACTTTTAGTTTCACGGCAAAACCTATCCTTCCGACGGGACCTGCTTTGCCGAGCATTGCCCTCGTTGCGTTCGTGAATGGGAACCCGCAAAATTGGCCGGTAACCGTTCCCGCAAGTTCGGGCTATCAGTTCCGGTATTTCTTCACGACCGATAGCCTGACATCCCAAAGTTCCTCGACGCAATATGTGGTAACGATTATTGGCAAAGATGCGACGGGGGATGTTTGCGTCAATATGGTCGATACCGTGAAGACGCAAATTAACGTGCAAACGCCGTGCGATTGCCCCACGGGAACGTTCCGTTATTACGATACCGCCTCGACATGTATCGGCAGTAGCGCAGAGGATACGGTTGCATCGAAGCTTTCGAATTCGAATACACAATGTTCCATTGTTCTGACAAGGCTCGCATCGAGCAAGCTTGATAACGATGTCGTTCTTTCTCCAGACTTGAATGGAATGGTTATTCCACCGGGCTCGAACATTCCGGCGAAGATCGCGCTGACATTCACGCCGCAATCGGTAAAGACCTACGATGTAGAATACGATTACGGCATTGCGCTGAAATCGCAATCGGGTACAATCACGCCGTGCGATAGCGTGCTCCGGATTTATTTTCATGGAACGGTCGGAACCCCAGCTTGCGCAATCGATCCCACGTCGCCGCTCTTGCAGAACGATACGCTGATGCAGGTCATCAACAGCGATTCCGAAGGCGGCAAGCAACTTTGCGTGAAGAATACCGGGGCGTGCCCGCTTTCGATTAACAGTGCGGTCCTGAGTGGCGCAGATCCCCATCCGTTCCATCTTTCGTCGGGGCTTCCTGTTACGGTTTCGTCCGGCAGTTCGGGATGCGTTTCGGTCACATTCAATCCGACCGAACAGGACGTGTGGCCGAACGGTCGCGGCGCGGGAATGAATCCCACTGACACGTTCCGTGCGACGCTTTCGATTACCACCTCTACCGGTTGTGACACGACCATCCCGATTATCGGTATTATTGCGCTTCCGAATTACAATAATCCCTGTTTAGAGCAGTGGGGACAAAATAAATTCTTCGGAGGTATTATCCTCGGCGACTCTGGAACGTATTCGAATACACTCAACACCAAGACTTCCGATAACTTTAGTATCTACGTTACCGGAGCCGTGACGGCGACGAGCGCAACGCTGACATCGGGAACGAATGGCGGGGTCACCTTCCTCAAAATTTTGCCGAACATTCCGACGCTTGCGCCGCAAACGATTTGTGACATCAGTAGTAAATATGCGGGTCAGTGCGGCACAGGCGGCGGAGCGACGAGCATAGCGGTGGCGCAAGGGGATGTCATTCTTTTCGAGTTCACCGATCCCTTTACCTTCAAGCAAGAATGCGGCGTGATGTGGATTTCCGAATTTTCGCAGACGGCCGGTCCGGGAACTCCTTTCAGCGTCTGCTTTCAACTCTGTTTTCCGATCTGATGAAGCTCCTTCTTTTTGTTCTCACTGTATTTATTTCCGGCGTGGCAATGGCGCAGCCGAAGGCCGTCGCGGAGCTTGGAACGAATGGCCAGCATTATGGCGAAAGCATTCGGTATCTCGGCGGCGGCAAGGCTGAACTTTGGTCCACGGCAACGAATGGCAGCGAATACGCGCGTTCGCGGAAGATTGTGATTGCAGGATGGGTAGGAACGGAAATCGGAGCTTCGAAAGATGCGAAATCGCCGGTGAATGCTCCGCTTGGGATTCGCGATTCGATTTCGCTCGATGGTTCGCCGACCTTTGGATGCGATCCGAATTATTTTGTCTTCGTCTCGAACCGGTTGATTAATGGTAAATCGTTTGGGAACGATCTCTACGAAGCGGTGGGCGAGGGCGATGGTTGGCATGTGAAACGTATCGATACGGTCTCGTCCGATCAGTGGGACGATACGCCCGCGCTCAGTTGGGATGGCAATCTTCTTTTCTTTGCTTCGGACCGCCGAATGCCCGGTCGCGGCCTTTCGGATATTTATGTCTCCACGCGCGTGGGAACCGAATGGAGCAAGCCAAAAATGCTTTCCAGACTTACTTCGGACGGCGACCGCTACACCGTCGAAACGCCGTTTCTTTCTCGCGATGGATTTCTTTATTTTTCGACGAACGAGACGCTCACGGGACACTTTGCAATTCGACGCGTTGCATTCGATACGATCTCGAACGAAACGAGAGGAGCGATCGATACCTCGATTGTTCCGGGTGTGAATAAGGATGGTTCCAATTCCGGGCATCCATGGATTTCGCCGGGCGGGAAATGGATGCTCTTTGCTTCGGATCGGGATACTGTTTCTCCGAAGCTTCGGATTTATTCGATTGCATTGCCGCAGAATAAAGATTCCGCGTCGCTTCATCTTACGGTCCTCGAACGAACGCACCATTACGATGCTGCGCATAATCGCTGGAACGATGTTATTCTTCCTGCCAGCGCGCGCGTATCGTGCAATCCGATCGATGGGAACCTGATGACCGATGCGCGCGGCGAGGCCCGCATTCCAATTCCACAGCAGTATTCAGAAAGTCCGGCGCAAGATATTCCTTTTCTCACGCTCTATCTTGGCGCGGATGCCGTTCCTTCGAATCCCTCGCTTATCGGTTCCCACGATACGCTCATACTCGATGCAAGCCGCGTCCAGACCTACGATTATACGCTCTATCTTTGGGACACCGGCGTTTATTATTCCCGCGAATGCTCGACCGATTTCAAAGTGCGCGATATTCCCTTTTTCATTCGCGGATATTGGTGCCCAACGTCGACGCGCTACGATACCTGCCTTTCATGCGCATCGGTTTTTCTCGATTCGAGCTGTGTGCGCGTTTCGGTTCCCGCTCCCACGCTTCCCTGTAAACCGGCAGATGACTTGCGTGTGTATAAGCTCGATTATCGTCCACCAACGGTCGATGTGAGCGAGCCAGCCGGCCTTTGCATCAATCACGAAGAGTGGAAAGATTCCAGCCGCTCTTACGCGAATCGTGTCGATTCGGTGCTCGATCTCTATGTCGAAGAGATGCAATCGGTTTTCTCGAAAGAAGTCTGGTGTATCGAACGAGCCATCGAGCGGGGCGATACGATTCAGGTGGAAGTCATCGGCTGGACCGATCCCGGTTCCCTCAGCGACGATTGCATTTATACCGGCAGTGATATCGACGTGCGCGACAATGCGATCCACTTAATCGATATGACGGAAAAGAAATATATCGAGAATGGAATCATTCGTCACGGAACGAATTTTGTCCGGACCTCGAAGCGCGGCACATTTGGGAATGAACTCCTTGCCGATCTTCGTGCCTATTTCACGGCTCAACTCCTCGATTCGCTTTGGGACCTAAAAATTCCAAGGTATCGCGAACTTCGGGAGCGGGGTGCGATCAAGCTCATCGCAAATGGTGGTGGGATTTCGACTCGTGAGGTTGCGATGAACG
>DASYAJ010000006.1:0-4421 GCA_036501405.1 Kapaibacterium sp. (SeqCode) | reverse complement strand
TTTGAACACTCCGGGCTTTATCAGTCCTTATTTTCGCGAGGAGATCGTCCAGACAGCAAGCAACGTATATGTCCAGTAGTGACCTATTCCGTTTGCAGCATATTCTCGATGCTGCCAAAAGAATGATCGTTATCACTCGAGGGAAAAGTAGAAACGATATGGAGCATGACCTTTCGTTACCCTACGCGCTTCTGGGATTATTTCAGATTATTGGGGAAGCCGCGCGGCATATTTCCGAAGAGTATCGAAGTGAACATCCAGAGATCGATTGGAGTGGAATGAAAGGCCTTCGCAATCGATTAACACATGCCTATTTCGATGTCGATTACGATATTCTTTATCAGATCATTCAAAACGATATTCCACCTCTGATCTCGACGATCGAGGATCTTCTCGATCAATTAAAACTGGATCTCTAACTTTTGTGAACTTTCAACCTTCCGATTTTGAAGCTGTCGTCTGCGACCTCTGTGGCGCGGACGATACGCGCCTGCGTTATGAAAAAAATGGGTTCCATATCGTCGAGTGCGCGAGGTGTAGGATGGTCTATACGAATCCTCGGCTGAAGGGCGAAAAAATCGCGGAACTTTACGACGCCGATTATTTTCAAGGGCATGGCTTCGATCGTAGCGTGAATTATGTGAAGGATGTCGATGAATATGGCCGGGAAAAGAATGGTTACGATTTGCATGATTGGGATGTCGATACGATCGCTTCCATGCTCCAAAGCAAGGGTAAGAAGCTATTAGAAATCGGATGCGGAACGGGAGTTTTCCTTGCCAAGGCTCGCGAGCATGGATTCGATTGCAGCGGTCTCGAACTATCGAGCTATGCCGCCGATTTTGTGCGAAAGATGGGCATTCCGGTCGAGACCAAATCAATCGAAGAAGCGAACTTTGCGGAGAATTTGTGGGATGTCATCGTGATGCGTGAGGTGATCGAGCATTTGCCGCATCCGATGGAATCGATTCGGACCATCCATAAATGGCTGAAGCCCGGCGGTGTACTTTTCATGGCAACAGGCAATTACGATTGCCCCGAACGCAAGCTTCGCGGCTCGGATTGGTTCTACTTTATGCCGGAAGGCCACCTTTATTATTTTTCGAACAGGACCATGACGAAATACCTTCGAAAAGCAGGATTTCGAACCGTAAACGTCACAAATCAAGGTGATATGCTGATGGAAAAACTTCGTCAGTGGAAGATTTTGGAGCAAGGTCACGCTAAACCTCGTAACATTTTCAAGCGTCTGGTGTTTTGGAAAATACGCGCCATCAACCATTTCATTTCGAGTGGCATGCGCGTCTATGCGGTTAAGTAATGATGCGGAACATCGCGGTACTTCTTTTTTTTTACTTTCTCCTCCTTTGGCATGAGAGCCTCTTCGCGCAGGTTGTTGTGCCCGAGCGTCCGGGAGTTATTCTCATTTCGGTGACGGCGTCGCAGGATAGTGCAATCGATGCGACATTTCGCTCCGCAAGACCGCAAAACGATCCCACATTTGCTCACAGCGATATTAATTCCTGCCGACTATCGAACGATACGCTCATTTCAAGGCTGCTTGGAATTCGAGGACTTCATGGGCTGATGCTCCATCCATTCATTCCGACGCACAGTGTTGCCTTCGAGGACATACGGGAACGATCCAATCCGCAGCTTTTTGGAAAAGGAACCTATTCTATTGCGAATCCGAATGAATCTGCGAAAAACAATTCCGAATTAGCGATTGCTGAGTCGAAGGTTTCACATTGGTTTTATCTTTTTTATTCCGATTCAATAACGCCGGAGCGCGCGATGGTGCTCGCAAAGAAATCAGCGGTGATCGATGGAGCCGAACAGGAATTTATTCGAAAGCCGCTCTATACCCCGAACGATTCGCTCGTGAGTCAGCAATATTCGCTTAGTTTGATGAATGTCTTTCAAGCGTGGGATGTGGTCCGCTGCGATTCGACGATGATCGTTGCCGATGCCGATATTGGGACGGATTGGACGCATGAAGATTTGCAAGCCTCGATCTATCAAAATCCGGGTGAAATTGGAATCGATCAGAATGGCGTCGATAAACGCGCCAATGGTATCGACGACGATAGCAATGGCTTCGTCGACGACTGGCATGGCTGGGATTTCGGTGGCGTCAATGGAGCGACGCCCGATAATAATGCCGAGCCGGGCGATGGGGTCAATCACGGAACGCAAACGGCAGGCATTCTTGCCGCCACCGGAGATAATCATGTTGGTATTGCGGGTGTGGCGTTTGGCGCGAGAATCATTCCCATTAAGATCAGCGATAATTCTGGTGGCTTACTCGATTTTGGATTTCAGGGAATCGTCTATGCGGCCGATATGCACGCCGAACTTGTGAACTGTTCCTGGGGAGGGCCGGGACAATCGAGCGCGGAGCAGGCGGTCATCGATTATGCGTATGCGAAGAACTGCGCGGTTATTGCAGCAGCGGGGAATTCGGGCGGTGATTTTCCGTATGAGGAATTGTTCCCAGGTTCGTACCGCCATGTGCTGTCCTGTGCGGCGGTCGATGAGAATGGCAATGTCGAAACGTTTTCGAATTATAACACCGAGGTCGATATTGCGGCGCCCGGTGTCGATATCTACAGTTCCACGCCAGACAACGGTTATGAAGGTCCCGGCGCGGATGGGACCAGCTTCGCGTGCCCTAATACCGCGGGGGTCGTTGCATTAGTGCGGCAGCGGTTCCCGAATTTTAGTGCCGGACAAGCCATGGAGCAAGTTCGCGTCACCGGTAATCCACTGCATGGGCTCGATAGCGGCCGTGTATTTTTCGAAGGCCACGGCATTGTCGATGCTCATCAAGCCGTGACCGATACGAATACGTTTTCGGCGCGCGTCGATACGGTTACGATCGAGGGTGCATCGGGAACCGGAAGTTTGCAGGCTGGCGAAATGGGGTCGATTATTATTCGTGCGATGAATTTTCTGAAGCCATTGAATCAACTCAAAGCTCGTCTTCAGGTCGTGGTTGGGGCCGATTATGTATCGCTCGACCAGAACATTGTTCCCTTTGGCGCAGTAGGAACATTGCAGACGATTTCGAATGCGGCCTCCGCGTTTCAGCTTCATGTTGCCGATTCCACCCCGCCGAATACATCAATCCTCATTCGCGTCTTCTTTTACGATTCGACCGTCGGATACGCTGAAGATTATGACTACATTCAATTTGTCATTCGTCCGACATATCTCGATCTCAACGCGAATAATCTGACGGTAACTTTTTCTTCGATTGGTAGCATTGGGTACAACGATGTGATGAATAATAGCGAAGGTTCTGGATTTTTCTGGCGCAACGCTCCCAAAGCCGTGCAGATTTTTGGAAGACAGGTGATTTATGAAGGCGGCTTGATGGTGGGAACCGATCCCAATCATGTCGTCGATGTCGTGGTTGGAGCCGGCGGTACGCCAGACGAAGATCTCGAACCGCAAGCCTTGATCCATTATGTCACGCCACCTGACCGCAGGAATGCCGCGCAGGAACTTTCGTTCTCGCTCACCGATGGCCTCGCCGATCCGTCTATTGCCATCGGCCTTAACGCAACATGCCGAGCGTATGCTTATACACAAGGATTAGCGGCAAATGCTGTCGTTGCACAATATATCTTGCACGGAACTCCCGGAGGCTTGCTTTCGATGACCGATAGCGCCTCGGCCGCGCTTTATTTCGATTGGGATATTGGCCCATCCGGTGGCCTGAACGTCACCCAGTTCGATTCTTCGACGATGACGGCCATCACCTATCGCGAGGAACCGAATTATCCCTATATCGGGCTTCGGCTACTTTCGGCAGTCCCAAAAGGCGCATCCCCAAATTACTATGCCATGATGAACGATGGCTCGCAGGGCGGGATCGATGTGTATAGTTCCTTCACTCGCCAGGAGAAATGGCAGACGATGACGCAATTTTTTCCTTCCGCCGGGGTTGGCGATATTTCCCATACCTTCGGCCTGCGCGGAATGCCAGTGCATTCCGAAGATTCTGTCGAAGTGACCGTCGCGATTGCGCTTGCCGAGGACCGCGCATCGCTCATGCAAACGCTCGATGAAACGACGAACCTATGGTATCTTCGTGCCGATGTGCAGATGATGCAAGTGCCGACGACGCTCGAAATATTTCCCAATCCATTTCAAGACAACTTGCACATAAGCTGGAGCGCCACCGGGACTGCGCGTGTCACGATTTGCGACGCCATCGGCCGCATTATCGTTTCGCAGCAGGTGATTGGAAGCACGTTCGATTTTGCGGCGCCGGATGTTCCGAGTGGATTCTACGTCGTCGATGTGGAAGTCGCGGGAACGCATTTGAGAAGGGAAGTGGTGAGCGCGAGATAGAAAATCGTTTTTAAAAGATCATCCCGTTTTCTTCGTATATTGCTTTTGGAGTGATGGGCACC
>DASYAJ010000005.1:0-1854 GCA_036501405.1 Kapaibacterium sp. (SeqCode) | reverse complement strand
GAAACATCGAGCGTCCATTCGCTTGCGGTGCCAGGCGGAACGAAAACCGGCATCGCCTCTCGGCCTAATGCATCGATCATCGTGAGGCGCGATGGTATTTCATTCCCAAACGATACGGTTAGCGAACGGCTGCAGGGATTGGGCGATAGAATAAATCCCGCCTTGGCCGCGCTTTGGTCCACGCCGGCGTTTTGAAACTCGAATGCGCCGATAGTTCGCCCGGATGCAGCGTAAGGGATGGAACGATAATCTGTCAGCGGTTCCAGCGTTGGCGTTCCTGCGCCTATTGCGGGACTTCCTGGCTTCAGCGAAAAATTTCCATTCGCCGTATCCGTAAAATCGGGATCGCCAATGAGCGATCCGGAGACATTCACTCCCGGCATTTCGGACCAGCCGATTGAAGGGGGATCGCTATGGAGATAGTCGTGAAAAAGATTATTTTTGAAAAATTCCGTATTGTAATTGAAGTTGTCCGATGCATTCATATAGAGACCGTCCGCGCCATCGGTCGTAAAAATATTATTATAGACGTAGTTGCTATCGAGCGTAATGCCCGTTTCGCTGGTATTGAGCGAGCGAAATGCGAACTCGGAACTCTTAAAACAGGTATTGTTGAAGAGGAACGAATGATGGCAGGAACTCAACCGAATTCCCACATCGCCACCGATAAAAATATTGTCGTAAACCCGGATGCTGTCGGCCTCCCACGTTGCATCGAGCGGGCAAAAAAATTGCGGACCGGTATCGCCACCCACATCGAGGCCATCGATCGCGCATTGTGTGAAGCGGTTTTTTTCATACGTGATATTTTTCGATCCGCCTTTGCAATGGGAACCATCGCCCGGCATGTTCTCGAACGTACAGCCGCGAATCTCGCCGCCGGAATCGGCGTTCAGACTGATGCCATCGGTGATATTCGTTCCGTTGCGAAACGCGCAGTTCAGGACCTGGAAATTCGCAGTGCCATCGAGCTTGAGGCACGCGCCGGTATTGCCTTTGCCCGTGTTGTTCAACTCGTCGAACGTGCAGTTCTCGATAATAATATCGTGGTTGGAAGTGAAGCAGACATATTGGTAATCGAAAAAAAGAAGATGAAACACGGCGGCGGAATCGGTACGATCGTTTCCATAAAAATGGAGTCCCGAAATGCGGAGATATTGCGCAGCCTGAAATGTGTACTGCACATGGATGGAAACCGAATCCTGCTGATACGGCTCGATCGTAATCCAATTCTCCGGCGTGCCAATCAGGCTATCGAATAAAGCCTTTGCATCGCTGTAGATCCCGGCATGAACGAAAACCGTATCGCCGGGATGGATCACGCGCGCACTCGCCGCCGCCGCGAGAGTCGGATACGTCTGTCCAGCACCGACATGAATTTGAGCGGTTCCCACAATGGGAACGGTCAACAGAACGAAAAGAGCGAAGCTTCGCACGGCATCTGTATAGCAATTACAAAAAATACAAAGAACAGATAACTTAAGTTCTTCATGCTAGTGAGTAATTATGAGTTCGGTTCATAACACGGGAAATGTAGATTTGTTTCATTGGGCAATACCCACGTTGGCCGCTTCCGCCAAAGGGAGGGGGAGAAAAAGAGATGAATTTCTCTTGCGTGGGCTGCTGTTACATTCGGCACAGCCTGACGTAACGAATTGCCATCTATGAAATTCTATCGGATCCTCCTATTGGCGCTTTCGGGCGTTGCTGCCTCGATTATTATGCCGCATGCGGCATCGGCGCAGCTCCCGCCCTGGACGCGTTTTACGCTCGA
Organism: Kapaibacterium sp. (SeqCode); assembly: GCA_036501405.1. GTDB lineage: Bacteria > Bacteroidota > Ignavibacteria > Palsa-1295 > Palsa-1295 > PALSA-1295. The sequence goes on along the minus strand of DASYAJ010000005.1, from coordinate 80 downwards.
TAACGGGTTGCAGGTGCTTGTCGTGGAGAACCATTTGGTCCCGATCGCGACAATCGAGATTGCAGTAAAGAACGGTTCCT
>DASYAJ010000004.1:0-5623 GCA_036501405.1 Kapaibacterium sp. (SeqCode) | reverse complement strand
GCTTCGAAGGCTGCAATATTCTCAGCCTGTGCGTAAAGTTCCATTCGTTTCGATTCGTCCGTCGTAGCGATTGCTTGTGTGAAGAGCGCATTGAAGCGGTCGTTATTCCAGCGGGCGCTGTTCGGGTAACTTTTCATTGCTGGATCTTTCGGCACAAGTTCCCCATCGACCAAGTTCAAAAAGTTCTCCGGTTCCGGATAATCGGCATACCAGCGCGTGAGCCAAAGCTGGAGCGTTCCATCTTCCGAACCATCGAGCAACGCGCCCGACTGCATCACCTGCAAATTCACCGTCAGCCCAATATTCTGCCACATGCGCTGCACCGCTTCGGCGATTTGCATGGGTCGCGGCTCATTATAAACCGAAAGCGTAATGGCCGGTGCGCCATGCCCTTCCGGAAATCCCGCAACTTCCAGCCAGTGCTTCGTGCTATCGAGATTGTAGGTGATGCCGTGAACGTCCTCGATCGGATAATGCGAAAAGGCCGGTGGAATGATTCCGTGATCGGCAATCCCATGTGGGGCGCCTTTCAGAACATATTTCACTATGCTTTCGCGATCGACCGCAAAAGACATCGCGCGTCTGAGCGCCATATTATTGAATGGCGGTTTCGAGCAAAGATATTCCATGAAATAGGAATTCATCGCCGAAACGTATTGCAGCACATATTTGGAGTATTGCGATGTCAGTTGCTTGTCCGCAGTGACAATTTCTGGGAAGCTTTCGGTCGGGAGCGTAAAATCTTCATCTTCATTGCGTTGCTGGAACGATTGAAGAAGCGTTTTATCGTCCTTGATGAGCGTAAATTTCACTTCATCGAGGAGCGGTAAGCGGTTCCCAGCCGAATCGTACTCCCAGTAATTCGGATTGCGTTCGAGCAGGATTTCCTCATCCGGCTGCCAGGAAACGAACCGGAATGCGCCGGTGCCAACCGGATGTTGAAAGAAATCCTTCCCGTAATGCTCCACCGCTTCTCGTGGAACGATATAGCCGAAGCTGGTCGTCAAATGTTCGAGGAATGGCGCAAACGATTTTGTAAGATGGACGATAAATGTCGAATCGTCCTGCACCACGAATCCGCTCACGCCGCTTGCGGAAGGCGCTTTGAAATAGTCATTTGCTCCTTCGACAATATCTTCAAAGACCCAGAAGCCACTGGTCAGCGTTTTCGTATCGCAGACCCGCTCGAATGAGTATTTCACGTCCTTCGCGGTCATCTTACGGCCTTTACCGCCCGCGAAGGAGGGATCGTCATGGAAAAAAACATCGGTGCGAAGGTGGAATGTATAGGTCTTGCCATCCGAAGAAATTTCCCACGACTTGGCAAGGTCCGGCACAAGGTCGAGCGCGGAATTATTCTGCACGAGCTTATCGAATATGTTCGAGCCAATGTCGTCCTCTACTTTGCTATTCATTCGGACCGGATCGAGCGAGGAAGGATTCCCACGAATCTCGTTCAGTGTATAAACGCCACCGAGTTTTTTTCCTCCGAGGCCATTTTTCAAGGCAGCCGTTTCATGCTTGCCGCAGCCCGTTAAAAGGAAAAGGATTAGCGAGGACCACAGGACGGGCGAGAGTAGGCCGTGAACGGAATTATTAATTCTCAATTCTTGATTCTTAATTTGTGGTGTGGTCAGGGGCGGAATCGAACCGCCGACACAAGGATTTTCAGTCCTTTGCTCTACCGACTGAGCTACCTGACCGCGCTGGACAAAGATGAACAATGTTGTGCGAGCCGTAAACAGTGCGATTCGCATTGGGAGTTTCCATAAAATGTAGCTTCAGAAGGATATAACGAGCAACAGGCTCCCATTCTACGAATTCGCATCCCAATAAAAAAGGCGGGATATTCCCGCCTTCTTTATTTTTGAATGCTTCTAAGCTTAAGCCATCGCCATTCCTCGTTCCTTTTTCGGACGACCGGCGGCGAGCGGCGCAATTTCCTGCGCGCCCATCCAACCGTTTGTTTCGAACGAAGTTTGGAACTGTTCCTTCGGCTGCACGATAAGCTCCCGGAATTTCGGAAGCCCGGTTCCGGCAGGAATGAGATGCCCGACGATGACATTCTCCTTCAGCCCAAGGAGCGTATCCTTCTTGGCCTGAATCGAAGCATCGGTGAGCACTTTTGTTGTCTCCTGGAACGAAGCAGCGGAGATGAAGCTCTCGGTTTGGAGTGCGGCCTGCGTGATGCCAAGCAAAACTGGCTCGCCATGCACGGGCTCGGCCGGTCGCGCTTCTGGGAACGCTTTACCTTTCTTCTTCAGCTCGCCTGCCACTTCGCGGAATCGCTTCTTATCGGCCATTTGGCCGATCTTTAGTTTGGAATCGCCGCGCTTGGTCACAAAGACCGAGTTCCGAAGGAGATCGTTCTCCTCGGCGACCTTCGCTTTATCGATTTCGTCATTGACAAGCAAGAGCGAGTCGCCCGATTGGGTAATGCGCACTTTGCTGAGCATTTGGCGCACGATCACTTCGATGTGCTTATCCGAAATCTTCACACCCTGCATTCGATACACTTCCTGAATTTCGTTTACAAGGTATTGTTGCACTTCGGCCACACCCTTGATCGCGAGAATATCGTGCGGATCGATGGAGCCATCGGAAAGCCGTTCGCCGGAGCGGACGGTATCGCCTTCCTGCACGAGAACGTGCTTACCGAAGGGGATAGTGTACTCGCGGCGATCGGTGCCATCGTGCGATGTCACAACGACCACGCGGGAACCGCGGCGCGGCTTCTCGAAGTGGACCGTGCCATCGATTTCCGATACCACCGCCGGATCGCTTGGCGAACGAGCTTCGAACAGCTCCGTGACGCGCGGAAGACCGCCGGTAATATCGCGCTGTTTGCCCGACTCGCGTGCGATTTTGACAAGGACCGTTCCCGCCGAAATTGCTCCGTGGTTCTGCACCTGAAGGATCGCGTTCGAAGGAATGATATAATTGATGAGGACATGGCCGTCCGCGGCAACAATATCGATCGTCGGAGATTTCGTCCGGTCACGCGAGTCGATCGTACGTGTTTGCAGGTTTCCTGTCAGCTCGTCCGCAACGGAACGATAGGTGACATTCTCGATGAAGTCTTTATAGCGAATCGTTCCAGGATGCTCCGAAATAATGACCGCATTGTACGGATCCCATTCATACAGCATTTGTCCCTTTGTGATCTTCTCACTATTGGCGACAAGAATATTGGAACCGTAAGGCACATCGAACTTGCCAACGACGCGGTTGTCCTGATCGAGCACATTGACAACGCCCGAACGGCTGATGACGACTCGCTCACCGTCGGCATTCGTGATCACCTTCATGTCCTCGTACTGCACGGTGCCATCGAATTTGGATGTTACCTGCGATTGCGAAGCAATCAGCGATGCCGCGCCGCCCGTATGGAACGTGCGGAGCGTGAGCTGCGTACCCGGCTCGCCGATCGACTGCGCAGCAATGATTCCCACTGCCTCACCTGACTCGACCAGCTTGTGGGTCGTAAGATTACGGCCATAGCATTGCGCGCAAACGCCACGACGCAGCTCGCAAGTGAGAACAGAACGAATCAAAACCGTCTCGATGGAAGTCGATGCGATCCGCGCCGCGACTTCTTCATCGATCATGCCGCCCGCTTCGAGAATAACATCCTGCGAGACGGGATCGATAATATGATCGAGCGTGACGCGACCCAAAATTCGTTCGGCAAGCGGCTCTTTCACATCTTCGCCCTCTTTGAGCGCGCTGACCGGAATGCCGCGAATCGTTCCGCAATCGAAGGCCGCGATGATCGCGTCCTGCGCCGCATCGATCAGTCGGCGCGTGAGGTAACCGGCGTCCGCCGTTTTGAGCGCAGTATCGGCCAATCCTTTACGCGCTCCGTGCGTCGAGATAAAGTATTCGAGGATCGAAAGTCCTTCGTGGAAGTTCGAGATAATCGGATTTTCGATAAGCTCCCCGGTCTGGCCCGAAAGCGATTTTTGCGGTTTCGCCATGAGTCCGCGCATTCCGGCGAGCTGACGCACCTGCTCCTTCGAACCGCGAGCGCCAGAATCGACCATCATATAAAGCGGGTTGAACCCATCGCGATCGTGCGCGAGCGTATCGAACAGCTTGTCCGCCGTGCGGTTGGTCGCGCGCGTCCAAATGTCGATCACCTTATTATATTTTTCACCCGAAGTGATAAATCCATTCAGGTATTTATCCTGCACGTCATCGACTTGTGCCTGTGCCTTCGCGATGATCTCGTCCTTCTCTTTTGGAACGACAATATCGGAGAGCGCAACCGAAAGTCCTCCGCGCATCGCATAGCCGAATCCAAGGTCCTTGAGCTTATCGAGGAATTCAACAGTCTTCAGGTTCCCAACGGTGCGGAACGTCGTGGCAATAATTTGACGGAGACGTTTTTTGGTCAGCAGTTCATTGAGATAGCCGAGTTCTTCCGGAACGATTTGGTTGAAGATAACACGGCCCGTCGTTGTTTCGATCATCTTGCCTTTCACACGAACGTGAACTTTTGCATGAAGATCGAGCCTGCCGAGATTGCACGCAATGATAACTTCCGCCGGTGAAGAGAACCGCATCCCTTCGCCGAGGACCGCGTTGCGGTGCTTGGTTAGATAATAAGCTCCCAAAACCATGTCCTGGCTGGGAACCGCAATCGGCTCGCCATTCTGCGGGGAGATGATATTGTGGCTCGAAAGCATGAGTATCGCGCACTCGAGCTGCGCTTCGTAGGAAAGCGGCACATGCACGGCCATCTGATCGCCATCGAAATCGGCATTGAACGCCGTACAAACGAGCGGATGAATTTGCAGAGCGCGTCCTTCAACGAGTCGCGGCTGGAACGCTTGAATACCCAAGCGGTGCAGAGTTGGCGCGCGGTTGAGCATGATCGGATGCCCATCGATGATGGATTCGAGAATATCCCACACTTCGGTGGTTTTTCGTTCCACGACTTTTTTCGCGCTCTTGACCGTTTTCGAAAGTCCGCGCTCGATGAGTTTGCGAATGATGAATGGCTTGAAAAGCTCGACCGCCATTTCTTTCGGCAGCCCGCACTCGTGCAGTTTCAGTTCCGGTCCGACGACGATCACCGAGCGGCCCGAATAATCGACACGCTTTCCGAGCAAGTTTTGGCGGAACCGGCCTTGCTTGCCTTTCAGCGTATCCGAAAGCGATTTGAGCGCGCGGCTTGTGTCCGAACGCACCGCCGAAACGCGGCGGGAATTATCTAACAGCGAATCGACCGCTTCCTGCAACATGCGCTTTTCGTTCCGGAGAATAACTTCCGGCGCCTTGATATCCATCAGGCGTTTTAAGCGATTGTTGCGAATGATGACGCGGCGGTACAAATCGTTCAGATCGGACGTGGCAAAGCGTCCGCCTTCGAGCGGCACGAGCGGACGAAGTTCCGGTGGGATGACTGGGATCACATCCATGACCATCCACTCCGGCTTGTTCTCTGGCTTCGCTTCTTCTTCACGGAACGCTTCAATGGTCCGGAGGCGCTTGAGCGCATCCTGACGTTTGAGCTGGCTTGTCTCTTCCCGAGCCGCGCGACGAAGATCGAGCGAAAGATTTTCGACATCCATGCGACGAAGGAGTTCCTTCACCGCTGCGCCACCAATGAGCGCAAGGA
>DASYAJ010000003.1:0-13299 GCA_036501405.1 Kapaibacterium sp. (SeqCode) | reverse complement strand
CATCATAAAGATCACGCCCAGCGCCGACGTGAGCAGATAATTCGAAGCGTGGGTCAGCGTTGCAAATGCGATAGCCGTTTCCGGCGAAACGCTGAACATCAGCACTAATGCCTGGCTGATAAAGAAGTGATAGGTTCCCGTACCTCCCGGCGAAGGAAGGATAAATGCAATACCCGACATCGATTGCAAAAGGAAGCAGCCAATAAATCCAATGCCGGCGAGCGATGCGTCCGGAAACGCGAGCGTCGAAACATACATCGAAGCGGTGTAAAGTACAGAGATTCCCAGCGTGCCGATAATCACCGGGACCGCCGTTCCCTGCCGAATCCCGCGCAACCCATCTTCGATGCGCGCGGCGCCATGCTTGATCGCGGCACGAAATTTTTTCGGGAGCGCCTTACCCAGAAGTTCCACCACCTGCCGCGTCTTTCGTTCGTTAAAAAGAACGAGGAGTGCCGATGCGGAAATCACCCCCAATGCTGCTGCAATCGGAATCCATAAATAGGAAAGCGATGGGAATGCTTCCGTCAATCTCGCATGAAATGCGATCATGGTTCCGCAAAGCAGCGCGGAAAGTCCGATGAGATCGGCAAGCCGCTCGATCAGCAGTACCGCGACCGAAGATGTAACCGGAATATCTTCTCGCTTCGAAAAAAGGAGCGGACGCACGATGTCGCCACCGCGCGGAATAAGATTATTCGTCGCATAGCCCGCAATCAGCGCGCGAAACGAGGAAGAAAGCCTCGTATGCGCGGCGATGGGACGTAAAATCATTTTATAGCGCCAGGCGCGAATGAGATGGGAAAGGAACATCACTCCGGTTCCCAACACAATGATGAACAAATTCGCGCCGGAAAGTTCATTCCCAAGCTGATGCAAATGCTGTTTATGGAACGCCAGATAAAGCGCCCCGCCACCAATCAGGAGGGCAATTGCCGTTCGAACGAGGGGATGTTTGAGCATGGTCGTCTTCGGTTATCGCTGCAAGCCAAGGCCACCGACTTTCGCCGTCGGTTGGTGCAGCGCTTCGGCAAGTTCCTGCGGCGAATGGTCCTCGGAAGCTTTGACGACCTTGCCAAAATTTCGGAACGAAATTCCTTCATGCGCCACGATGGCAAGTCCGGTAATCGTGGTCAGAATATCGAAGGCCGCATGTGTGACCGTTGCATAGGCAATGGCAGAAGCCAAAGGAACTTTGAAAATATGAAACAGCGCCTGGCTGATAAAATAATGGTAGGATCCGACGCCGCCGGGAGTTGGAACCAGAAATGCAATGCCGGAAACGACGCGTAAAAAGAACGCGCCAATAATTCCTGCATGCGCGATCGAGGACTCTGGAAACGCGAGCAGCCAGACGTACATACTTAGCACATAAAAAATCCAGATTCCAACCGTTCCCAGTGCGACGGGCCCCGCGCCGCTGGCTCGGACGCCACGCAAGCCGCTGGCAAATTCCGACGCAGCATGGTAGATTGGCTTGCGAAGTTTTTCCGGCCACTTCGCTGTCAGGCGGTGCAGTGTGCGCTCGGTCTTGCCTGCGCTAAAGATCATGATGAGGACGAGTGTCAGTAAAATAAATCCACCAATAGCAATCCATGTCATCGCGCCGGCCATGGATGGGAATCCGGAAGCGATCTCGCGCGGAAAGAGAACAAGCGCGAGCAAAATAAAAAGAATATTCGCGATAAGATCGACCACGCGCTCGATCAGGATCGTCGCAATCGTTCCACTCATAAACACACTTTCGTGCTTCGCGAAAATATAGGGGCGCACCAATTCGCCCGAGCGTGGGATCACATTGTTCATCGCATAACCGCCCATGATAGCGCAAAACCCTGTCAGGATATTCGTTCGCTCTTTCATCGGGCGAACAATAACGGTCCATCGCCATGCACGGCAAACGTGCGATAAGAAAAGCAAAAGGACTCCAAAAAGAATAAGGGGGATATTCGTTTTCTTCAGTTCCGAGACGATTGCATCGAACGAAACGCCCCGAAACGCAAGCCATAACGCCCCTGCGCTTATAAGAATGGTGATCGAAAGGCGAACGGCCGGTGATTTCATAGGTCTATCTCATCCGCTCTTGCCAACTGTGTGCCTATCGCCACTCCTTTACCAGAACTCACCGGAATTAAGGAGCAGAAATAATGAAATCAGAATAACACAACATACTTCTCCACCAAACAATAATGATGCTCAATGCGTGTTCATTGCTGTTTTCTTCTTTGGAAAATAAAAGCCGAGCATCCATGCTCCGATAACCATCATTGCGATCGAAATCCACTGCGCCATCGAAAGTCCCCAGTAAAGCGGATTGATGCGGATGAACTCGATCAGCAATCGTTCTACGCCCATCGTTACGAGCGTGATCGCAAAAATCTTCCCAATCTCCGCATCGAATTTCTTCCGATTGCTCCAGATGATCCAGAAAGCAATCAGGCAAAAGATTGTCTCATAGACCGGCGCGGGATGAACAGTCACAATTTCATCGAAGCGAGAAATGCGTTCGCCTAATTGATCTCTGCCCACAGTGATCGAAGCTAACGAATCGTAATGCCACTGGGCGCGTTCGATTGGGTGTGTTTTGAAAAAGTCGATAAGTGTGTAGGTCGGTTTTGCGGTTCCCTGCGGATAAGACATCGCCCACGGAAGCCGAGAAGGAATCCCATAATCGCCATCTCCCGCGAGCTGGCAGCCAATGCGCCCAATGCCATACGCCAGAAGCACGACCGGCGCGAGCATATCCGCAAAAAGCAGGAACCGGAGTCCTTTGCGCTTCACATAAAAATAGATCCACGCCGTCGCCACGAGAAACCCGCCATAGAACGTGAGACCCGCCGGAGAAAAAAGTTGTCCCATCGGATCGCGCGCGAAATCCTGCCAATTTTCGAAAATAGAAAACAGTTTACTGCCCGCCACGCCGCCGATCAGGCAGATGATCGTAATCTGCCCAGCGATCCGTTCATCAAGGCCGCGACGTTTTAGTTCCTCAGTAAAAAAATAAGCGGCGATGAGGAAGGAGGTCGCCATCATCAGTCCGAAACTATAGAGCGTGATTGGCCCAATATGAAAGAGTACAGGATGCATCTGGAAAGTGCTGAGTGCTAAAAGTGCTGAGTGCTAAAGAGCTGAGTGCTAAGTTGGAAAATAAACGAAGCGAATAGAATGAAGTAACATGGCGCTTCGGTACAGCGTTCTTGCCCCAACGTTGCTCAGCACTTTGTGCGAAGCATTTTCTTAACACTTTTATCACTCAGCAATGATCGGTATTATCGGCTCGATGCCGCAGGAGATCGAACGGATCAGGCAGGAACTGGAAGGGGAACGAACGGAACCCATCGCCGGCCGCGAATTTCTTATCGGCCGCGTTGCGGGAACTGAGTGCGTGCTGGTCTTCTCGCATTGGGGAAAAGTCGCAGCAGCGTTAACGGCAACCATTCTCATCGAGCGGTTCCATGTCGATCTTATCCTCTTTACTGGTGTTGCGGGCGCTGCCCACCCGATGCTGGAAATTGGCGATGTTGTGATCGCCGATAAGCTGATTCAACATGATTTCGATATTTCAGCGGCGGGTATCGTCAGTGATGCTGGTGAATTACAAAAATTCGAGATTCCTTTTTTGGGAATTCGTTATTTTTCGGTGAATCCGGAACTGGTGGAGATGGGAAGGAATGCCGCAGAACGATTTCTTCACGGGGAGAACCCTCCTCCAATCCCCGCCCGCGATCAAGTCGAGAGCAAGCTCTTGAAAAGGCGGGGGAGAATTTATTCTGGAATTGTTGCAAGCGGGGATCAATTCATCGCACACCCAGCGAAGCTGGAAGAGCTGCGAGCGGCAATACCAGAACTATTGGCAATTGAGATGGAAGGTGCGGCCGTCGCGCAGGTATGCCATGCTTACCAGCTTCCCTATCTCGTCCTTCGCACGATTTCGGACAAAGCGGACCATACCGCCGCAGTCGATTTTCTGAGCTTTGTGAAGAATGTGGCTTCGGAGTATTCGTATGGAGTTCTTCTTCATTTATTAAAAGACCTAAAAACGAAAGAAGGAATGTAATGCGGTAGCGGAATTTTAATCGGAGTTATTTTGTCCTTGATATCCCCACTTTAATCATCTTTTTTCGATTTCTTTTTTCGATCCAATGAACACTGCCATTCTTTCGATTGCCACGCTTTTCATCGCGAGCCTTTTTTCGTTGAACACAAAATTGGTTGCTCCTCCAGCAGCTTACCCGACGGCTCGCATCGCGCACACCGATACGACAATCAACTGGGAGGCGATGTCGAAGCCGGAGCGGAAGGAGTACATGAAAACCGTCGTCATGCCGAAGATGAAGACGATCTTCCAAACCTTCGATGCCAAACATTTTGCAGAATTTCGCTGCACGACGTGTCACGGCGCGGGCGCGCGCACCGGCGAATTCAAAATGCCGAACCCTGACCTGCCGAAGCTCCCTTCTACCATGGACGGATTTAAAAAGCTGAGCCAGGACAAACCCAAATGGATGGAGTTCATGGGCAAAACCGTCAAACCCGAAATGGCCGACCTCCTCGGCTTGAAACCATTCGATCCCAAGACCGGCAAAGGCTTCGGATGTGGCAATTGCCATACGACTGAGAAGTAAAAAAAAGAAAAGAACCAGGATTTACAGGATTAGAAGGATTCTCAAAATTAGAAAGATTTCAGAATTAGTAGGATTTTCAGGATAAGTTTTTAATTCTATCCTCATTTCTATACGTTTCCCATTTCAGCGAAAATTTCGTTCATTGCGAATTTATCCTGCATCATCCTTCTAATCCTGTAAATCCTGGTTCTTTTTCGGTTCTTTTATACAATATCTTTACGGTCACTCCGTCTTCGGGCGCGAATGCAAAAAAGTCACCTCTCACGATATTGGGTCGCAGCCGCGGCTTTTTTTCTTCTGAGTGCGAATACTTCTGTTTTCGCACAATCCCGTATTTCTTCACTTTCGCTGAACGATGCCATTAATGCCGCTCTTGGCCGCGGCGAGGAAATAACGTTAGCGGAAGGCGGCGTTCATTCCGCTCAAGGCAGCGAAGAAGTGGCGTTCAGCGGGTATTTGCCGCAAATCGGCGCAACGGTAAACTACACACGTACCTTTCTTTCGCAATACAGCGGCCTGCAATCGCTACCCGATACTGGCTCTGCGGCAACGCTGGCCTCGCTCTTCAAAAATCTTCCCTTTGGTCGCGCGAACGCCTGGACACTCGGCCTGAACGCTTCGGAAAATATCTTCACTGGCGGACGGCTTACTGCGCTTAACGAAGCAGCAAAAGCGCGAGAGAAATCTGCCGACATCGATTTCACTGCGGCACAAGCTCAACTTGTACTCAACGTCACGCAAAGTTATTACGACGCAATTTTGGCCGATACCGTCGTCAGAATCTCACACGATGCGCTCGATGAAGCCGAGAAAGTATATCAGTTGACAAATCAGGCATTTCAAGTCGGCGAAAAGGCTGAGTTCGATGCGCTCTCCGCAAAGGTCGCACGCGACAATCAGATTCCGGTCGTGCTGCAAAGCGAGGACAATCGCGCGCAGGCTTATTACCGGCTGAAACAGCTCCTCAATTTGTCGCTCGATGATTCGCTCGAACTCACAACGCCGATTGTCGATTCGCAGGCCCGTTTTGCCATGATGAGCGACACCACGACGGACGCGCGTTCGAGCGTAATGCAAGCGAAGCTGAACCTCGACGCCTCGAACGATCAAGTGAAGGCCGCCGAAGCCGCGCACTGGCCGCAGGTTTCCATTAGTTCCAGCTATTCACCCGTCGCCTATCCGAACAATCTGTTTCCGAACTGGAGCGATTGGTACACGAACTGGACCGGTGCCATCAATCTTTCCATTCCAATCTATACCGGCGGCAGTATCGAAGGGAATGTGAATATGGCTGAGGGCGGCGTGGAACAAGCCAATGCGCGGCTCGAACAAGCCCGCGAAGCGGCCGCAATGGACGCGCGAGTTTCGATGAACGCGCTCCACTCTGCCAAAGCGAATTTGCGTTCCACCGCCAGCACCGCTTCGGAAGCCCAGCGAGCATACGATATCGCAACCGTCCGCTTTCAGCAAGGGATTTCCACCGAAGTGGAACTCGAGAACGCGCGCATTCAGGAAGAACAAGCACGAGAAAATTGGGCGAGCGCCGTCAGGAACTATCAAGTCGCGCGCGCAAAACTGTCGCTCCTGAAAGATCTTCCGGTCAATCCGGCGCAGGCGCAAGTCGCGGCTTCGACGGCGCAATCGGGCATTACGCAGCAGCAATCGGCATCGCCAAACTCGCAGACGACATTCACCACGCCTTCCTCTGGCGCATCACCTTCTGGAATGCCTTCATCGCAATGATTTTGAATAAGAAGAAACATCGTAGTCGTGGCCTTCAGACCACGCTCATCGGCAATCGTAGTCGTGACCTTCGGGGCACGTCCCCTCTTGGTCGTAACTTTCGGGATCGTGGGAATCGACACATTCGCCATGACCGAAAAGTTACGACTACACTTGTTTTCGCATTTATTTTCGCTCTCAGCATTTCTGCTTGTAAAAAAGCTGCGCCCCCCGCGGCTGCACCGATCATGCAGGTCGGGCAGGAAAGCTATGCCGTCGCAACGATCGGCGACGTCGAAAGTGGACCGACGATTAGCGGGACGCTCGTTCCGCGCGATCAGGCCGTGGTGCGCGCGCAAATTTCAGGTTCCGTACTGCGAACATTCGTCGATCAGGGTAAAGCGGTGCGCGAAGGGGAAGTGATTGCAACGATCGATAACAGTGCGCTCACCGATGCCGTCGCAAGCGCGAAATATGCTGTTACGAATGCCGAAAGCTCGCTCGATGTTGCCAAACGCGAGCAGTCGCGGCAAGAAGCATTACTGAAATCGGGAGCGATTGCGGAGCAATCGGTCGATCAATCGCGGAAAAATACAGTAGGGGCCGAAGCGGCGGTCGCGCAAGCGAAGGCGAACGTTGCGAGCGCCGAAAAACAACTGAGCTATGCGACAGTTCGCGCGCCGTTTTCCGGCGTCGTCAGCGAAAAAAGCGTCTCGATCGGGGACGTCGTGCAGCAAGGCACGACGCTCTTCACGATTGTCGATCCTTCGACATTGGAGCTTCAGGGAACGGTTCCTGCGAATGCACTCGATGTGGTTCGCACCGGCCTCACGATCGCCTTCAATGTGACCGGTTATCCCGACAGGACCTTTGTCGGAACGATTACACGGATCAATCCCACGGCCGACCCGATGACACGCCAAGTGCGCATCTATGCAGAAATTCCGAACAAAGGAAATTCACTTGTGGGCGGACTCTATGCGCAGGGCCGCGTCGCAAGCGTGATGAAAAGTGTGCTCTCGCTGCCATCGGACGCGATTGACCGCAAAACGATCACGCCGGCTGTGCTGAAATTCCATAACGGCATTATCGAACGCACGGTTGTCGAACTCGGCACGCTCGATGAAAAGAATAACCGCATCGAAATTGTTTCGGGAATCAATCCCGGCGATACGGTGCTTCGCGGCGCGGCGCTCGATGTTCCGCTCGGCTCGAAAGTAAAAGCGATTGCGGACACTTCGAAGCGGTAATCGAACATCGTCGTGACCTTCAGTCACGGTGGTGGATGGAACACAAAATTCGTCGTAACCCTTCGGCAAGCTCAGGGCTGGCGCTAAAGGTTACGACTACGATACGATATGTTTATTTCTGATTTTGCCATCAAGCGGCCCGTCGTGACAATCACGACGATGCTCGCGCTCGTCATTTTCGGGCTATTCGCGCTGAGCAGTTTGCAAGTGGATGAGTTCCCCGACGTGACAAGTCCGGTCGTTGTCGTCATGGTCCCCTATCCTGGCGCATCGCCGGAGCAGGTGGAACGCGAGATTGTCGATCGCATGGAAGAAGCCTTTGGCGGCATCAGCGGCATGGACGAAATGAACTCGAAGTCGATGGACGGGTTCGCGATGATCACCTGTCAATTTCTTTTCTCCAAAAATGCCGATCAGGCAATGCAGGATGTTCGCGATGCCATCAGCGGTATCCAGAACGATCTGCCGGTCGAGATGAAACCGCCCATCCTGAAGAAATACGATCCGGATGACATGCCGATCGTCTCGATTATTCTTCGATCCCCCGGCATGACACCGGCCGATTTAACGGCGATGGCCGATCCCGGCATTACAAAAGAACTTCGCGCGATCAATGGGGTGGCGCAAGTCACGGTTTCCGGCGCAGTGAACCGCGAAATTGCGGTCGATTTACGCCCTTCCGATTTGCAGGCAAATAATATCAGCGTTTCGCAAGTGGTGCAGTCGCTCGAATCGCAGAATCTTGCGACGCCGGTCGGTGCGCTGCAAAATGCTTCCGAAGAACAATCGATTCGTTTGCAAGGTCGTATCGAAGATCCCGAGCAATTCAAAACCGTTCCCATCCTGACGCGCGCCGGACAAATCATACGCCTTTCGGATGTGGCCGATGTAAAAGATACCGCCCAGGAAGCGCGGTCGCTCGCGATCTACAATGGCGTGGAAGCCGTCGGACTGGATGTGACGAAAGCAAAAGGTTCCAGCACCGCGACCGTATCCGACAATGTCAAAAATGCGATTGACGACATTCGAAAAACACTCCCGCCGGGAACGACGCTCGATGTCATCCGCGATGCCGGGCTTCGTGTGACGCGCTCGGTGGACGATGTAAACTGGACGTTGTTTTTCGGGGCGTTTCTCACGGTGCTCGTGGTCTTTGTCTTTCTCAATTCGTGGCGCTCGACAGTCATTACAGGAATTGCACTTCCGGTCTCGGTGCTGGCGGCGTTCATTGCCGTACTCGCGGCAGGATTCACGCTGAACACCATGTCGCTCATGGGCCTTTCGCTTGCCATTGGAATATTGATCGACGATGCAATCGTCGTTCGAGAAAATATCGTGCGGCATGTGGAAATGGGCGAAGACCATGTGACGGCTTCACACACGGGAACGAATGAAATCGGGCTTGCCGTGACCGCGACCACATTTTCCATCGTTGCCGTATTCGTTCCCGTTGCCTTCATGCCCGGCGTTTCCGGACAGTGGTTCAAGCCGTTCGCACTGACGATCGCGTGCGCCGTGATGGTCTCGCTCTTCGTCAGTTTTTCCCTCGATCCGATGCTTTCGGCCTACTGGCCCGATCCGCAAACAGAAGCGCATGAACGAAAAAACTGGATTTCTCGCGTACTCGATAAATTCAACAACTGGTTCAATCGCCAGGCCGATGGCTATAAAAAAGTCATCGCATGGGCGCTCGATCACCGGTGGTCAATGGTTGGACTTGCCGTCTTCGCCTTCGTTGCCGCTCTCTTTATTCAAGCGAAATTCGGCGGCTTCGGCTTCGCGCCGACCAGCGACCGATCGGAACTGAACCTTTCGGTCGAAGCGCCGCCCGGATCCTCCCTCGAATATACCAAAGCCAAATGCGAGGAAATCACGAACATGATCCGCGCACATAAAGAAATTCCATACACGTACACGACGATTGGCAACACGGGAACGATGCTGGGGACCTCGTCCAGCTCCGGCGATGTCACGGCGGCCAGCATCTATGCGAAGATGGTCCCGAAAAAAGATCGAAAAATTTCGGAAGACGATTTCGCCGCGGAGATCCGACATGAAGTTGCGGCCATTGGCGGGGTGAAGACGTACGTCTTTACCGATCCCTGGGGCAGCGGCATTAAGCAGATTCAATTGCAGATTCGTGGGACCAATGACGAGAGCATGGAACAAGCCGCGACGATGATCGAAGGCGTATTCAAGCAAACAAAGGGAGCGGTCGATATTGGCCTTTCGACAAAAGGACAAAAACCCGAAATCGAAGTGGACCTGCGGCGCGGACTGATCGGAACCATGGGCCTCACGGCTGGGCAGGCCGCGCAATCGCTCATGCCCGCCTTTGCGGGCTTGAAAACGGGCGACTGGGTCGATCCGACCGGCAAGACGCGCGATGTAACGGTGCGCCTCGAAGCGCCAGCGCGCGAAAATCCTTCCGATCTTTTGCAAGTACCGATCGTCGTAGGAAATGGGACTCCATCGCAGCAAGCGGGCGGAACGGTTCCCGCTGTTGGAGCGAATATGGGTTCGGCCGTCGTCCCGCTCGGACAGATTGCCGATATTAAAGAGGGATTAGGACCCGCAGAGATCGATCACCTCGATCAGGACCGCGTCATTAACGTCGAAGCAAATACGTATGGCCGCTCGCTTGGCGAAATAACCGACGATATTCAACGCGGAATAGCAAAGCTCCATCTTCCGCCAGGGATCCAAATTTCAAGCGGCGCGCAGGCAAAAAATCAGGCTCAGTTATTCGGCGCAATGATCGCGGCGCTTGGGCTTGCGATTTTGCTGATGTATCTTATTCTGGTCGTGCAGTTCGGATCGTTTCTCGACCCCATGGCGATCCTGCTTTCGCTGCCGCTCTCACTCATTGGCGTGGTGCTGATGCTGCTGATCACGGGCGATGCGCTGAACATCATGTCGATGATCGGGATCATGATGCTGATGGGCATTGTAGCGAAGAATGCAATCTTGCTTATCGATTTTGCGAAATGGCAACATGAAAAAGGAATGCCGCTGCGTGAGGCATTAATCGAAGCGGGCCGCGTTCGCTTGCGCCCAATCCTGATGACGACGGTGGCGCTGGTGGCTGGAATGATTCCAGTCGCGCTCGGCATTGGCGAGGGCGCAGATTTCCGCGCGCCGCTCGGCCGCGCTGTTATCGGTGGCGTGATTACCTCGACGGTTCTCACGCTCGTGGTTATTCCGACGATCTACGAAATCTTCTACGAATGGCGTGAAAAGCTGGGACGATTATTAGGACGAACGCCAAAGCATGTCTCCCATGCGACAAGCGTTCCTGCGAACAGACCTGCAAGTCCGGCCGCTTAAGTATTCTGTTTCAATGATTCGCTTTTCGGTTCAAATCCCGAACAGACTACGATTGGCAGTCTCGGATATTTCGGAAATCTGGGATCTGTTTTCGAGCGAAGGCAGAGCGTGAATTCGCTTCCGCGCTGGGAAGTTATTGTTTGGGCGTAGTGACAGGAAGCGCAGAGACCGTTACTCAATGCAGTAGCGAATGCGGAGGATGATGTCCTCGATTTGTTCTTCGGTAACGGAGCCGACTTTCCGAACGAATCGTTCCAAAGCGATCGATTTGCATTGAAAGCAGTCCGCTCCGGTTACTTTCGATAAACCATTCGATCGAGATGGCAGCAATTGAGCAAACCATTCGAAATTTCGATACTGTGGTTTCCAGTCCGTACAGGGAACGACCAATCGCAAGGGCAACAACCCACGTTCCGCGCGAGAAAGAACGATTGGAGGGCGAATCTTACGCGTTTCAGAACCGATTGATGGCTCGAAGTTTACATCCCAAATCTCTGTTCGTTCCGGATTCATCGCGATGATCCATAGTCTTGCATTTCGTCATCTATCTGGAAATTCAGTGCTGCATCTGCTCGATAACAAGCGGCGGCTCGCTTGGCCTGCGCTGCAAATCTTCGTTGACGAACATCCTGCGGCAATTCCATCAACTCTTTTCCAGAAAGTCTCCGTTTCGGGCCGGTTGAATTTTTCGAGAACAGCCTTTTCTCCTTTTCCAACGCACGTTCAACAAGTTCCATAATAGAACGACTGGCCGAGGTTCCTCTTAACCGCGCTAATTTCCCGATCTTTGTTTTTTCTTCGCCGGTGAACCGCAGAATGCCTGGCATTCTGCCTACATGACTATGAAGGGTGTTCCGTATGGGTCGTTCTGAACGCATTACTCTTACAAAAAGGATGGAAGCAAAATCGTTCTCGATGATTACAAAGCCTTCATACCACAGCATGCTCTTCATAAAGCCGCTTTTGCAACTCCAGGGCGACGTAATGGAATATCACCGAATGCACGCTCTCGGAAGTACACATATCGTTGAGCGGGACGTGAACAGTCGATTTCGCAATCTGCTTCAATTTGCCACCCGCAAATCCTGTGACGCCAACGGTATGCACACCGTTAGCATTCGCCCACTCGATCGCGCCAAGGACATTCGGACTGTTGCCGGAACCGGAAATGGCAATCACAATATCGCCTGACCGCGCATGAGTACGAAGCTGCTGTTCGAAGATTGTCGCGTAGCCATCGTCGTTGCCGTAAGCTGTCATGAGGGCAACGTTATCGGTGAGCGAAAGCGCGCGAAACCGCTTTTTCTGGTCCTTCGAGCGGAGGGTCCCCTTCGCGAGGTCATTCGCGAAGTGGGAGGCATTGGCGGCGCTGCCGCCATTGCCAATCACGAAAACCGTCCGGTCATGCTGATAGGCATCCATAAGCAGATCGAGAAAACTCGAAATTTCGGCGTGATCGAGCGAATGGAGCGACTGATTAAAGTAAGTAGTATATTCGGCAAACGTCATCGAGCCTATAACCGGGAACGATGGGGTGCAGTTCATCGAAACGCTTTTCTTTCTGGGGAAATATTATGGATTGGAATTCATCGTTTCCTAAGCGATACTGGCATATTTTTGGAGTTTGGTTCCAATCAATGAACAGATGACGATGCAATAGGTCAACGATATTAAAAAGCTGTTATGAAATCTATTTCTTCCGAAGGAAATGCACACCTCGAACGACTCGATCGGCTCCTCAAATTACAGAATGCCGCTACGCAATTAGAGCTATTAATCCGTGCGACACAACGTCTGGAAAAAGTCCCCATTTCCCAAGCATCGGAGCAATTGCCAATGCCAACCTCGGAGAAAATCCCGTTTAGGTTCCCGCTAAATTCCGCAGCCGTTCATTCAGGTGGGAACGGTCTCCGATACGCGCAATGAGCGGGCCATGGTTTCCGAACTGGACAACACTCACCGAGCCTACTGGGCAACCGATCCGATACCGATAGCGTCCCACATCGATACCGATTAAACTACATAATGCGATACGAATGGTCGCTTTATGGGAGACAACCAGAACTTTTCCGTCCTCGAACTTGGAACGAATATCCTGAATCGCATCCAGAACTCGTCGCGAGACCGTCGTTGCCGCTTCCCCACCGGTTGGAGGATACCATGCCGGATCGGCTGTCCAACTTACATGTTCATCGTGAAATTTTTTATCGACTTCCTCGACCGTTTTGGATTCCCACGCACCATAATCGATTTCCGTCAGCCGTTCATCTGAATATAGAGCTGCGTGCGGTGCGGCAATCTCGGCAGTAACCCGCGTTCGTTCGAGCGGACTATGATAGACTGCCGCCCATTTTTCGGCCCGATAAAATTCCGAG
>DASYAJ010000002.1:0-4837 GCA_036501405.1 Kapaibacterium sp. (SeqCode) | reverse complement strand
CTCCGACAAAATATTCTGCTCGCTGAAATGTTCGGTCTCGATATAATGATGAAACACTTCGCGCGGACTGTAGTGCGGATCGAGCTCTTCGCTTGCTTTATAGAGTTCCAACGTCAGGCGATCCATTTCGCGGCGGCCTTTTTCGATCAGGACTGCAATCGGTTCATCGACCAGTTCTGCCGATTGAAGATAGCGTTGCAGAAGATCGGAACCGAGACGGAACGAATTGTACATCGAATCCGGCAAGACGACCGTCCGCACCGCTTCAATGAAGCTCTGGACTGCGAGCCGCGCGGTTTCCAAAGCATCCATCAAGTCATGTTCGAGCAACGTATCGTCCAACTTTCCAAGGAATTCTTTTGGAAGCGATGAAAGATAGTCGAGCCTCCCTTCGAGCGATTCAATACTGGTTTCGACAATCGTCCGATCGAGATGCAAGCTCAAATTTTGCCGAGCAATCGCAAGGACACGAGGATAGGCTTGCAATCGGGCCAGAACGGAACGCAATCGGATCGGAAGCGAAGCAAAATCGCGGTCGATCAACTGATTTAGTTCCAACTGATCGTTATAGACCATCGGATTCCATTCGAACTCGCGGAATTCGGTGAGGCGAAAAATCTCATCGCGCAACTTCCAATCGAGCATGCGACACTCGAAGCGTGCAATATCGTTGGCTGTACCGGGAGAGGCGCTCTTATGGCTAAAATCGCGTTCGAGTGTTTGAAGGCATGTTCGAATTTCATCCAAATACTGCTCGCGACGCCGCGCGCTGAAATCTTCGACGCGGCTATCGTACTCGTGCAGGCCGAGCATCGAGGCCGATGTCGGATAATACGCAAGGATCAGCGAAAGCGCGTGATCGCGAAACTCGGCAAAATCAAAAAACTTCCGTGGTGAGGGCATGAGGGTTATCCAAGATTCACTTCTGAGTAATCACCGATATTGATCTCGCGAAAGGTTCCGCGAACGATGGTATTGTTTCCCACGATACTTTCGGAAAGCACGGCGGAATCGACCTCGGTCTCGTCGCCGACGATGCTGTCGCGAATAATCGCATTTTTAATTTTCGTTCTAGCGCCGATGGATGCATAAGGCCCAATGACTGCGTCTTCGATCTCGGCCGTATCAGCAATAAAAACTGGTTCCCGAATGACCGTCCGATCGAGCGAACGGCTCTGGGATTTTTTATCGAGCATTGCGCGGTTCGTGCTGAGCAGCGTTTCGGGCTTTCCGCAATCGTACCATCCCGAAAGCTCGAACGTAGCGAATTTCTCTCCCCGATCGATCATGAGCTGTAAGGCGTCGGTGAGTTGATATTCGTTTTTCGTTCGCTTGTCTGATTCGATCAGTTCATCGAGCGCCGCGCGGAGCAGCGGAGGGTTCTTGAAATAATAGAGACCGGCAATCATCCAATTGCTTTTTGGATGTTCCGGCTTTTCCACGAGCTTCGTTGCGACACCGCCTTCGGATTCGACCACTCCGAAGCGGCGGGGGTCATCGACATGATAGACGCCGAGTGCGCTTGTTTTTCCAGAAAACACCGATTTGAGATCCGCATCGAAAATCGTATCGCCAAGCACGATAAAAAGTGTCTCGTCCGGTTTGGAAGGAATATCTTCGCGTGCCATCCAAATGGCGTGGCCGAGGCCCAATACTTCGGTCTGCTCGATAAAGCGAGTGGGAAGGTTTGGATAATGGCTGGTCACGAAATCCCGAATGGCCTCGCCAAGATAGCCGACAACGATCGTTGCGCTCGTCACGCCCGACTCGATGATTCGCTCCAAAATATGGGCGAGAATCGGTTTACCCGCGACGTTGAGCAGGACCTTCGGAAGGGTGAAGGTATGGGGCCGAAGCCGTGTGCCGAAACCAGCGACTGGAATAATTGCGTGCATGAATGAGTTGCAAAGTTACGAAATTCTATGCCCGGTTGCATAGCTTTGAGAATTGGCGTAATTCTTTCGGCTCGCATCGGTGTTAATCCTACTGACATGAAAAAAATATCCTTCCATTCATGGCTTCTTGCATCCTCGATGTTCCTTCTACTCTCGCTTGGCGGGTGCGATACTTCGAGCACACAGGTCGCTTCGCAGACTGTCGATGGCATCGCGTGGCTGCCGGACGGTTCGGGAATTATCGCCTATCTCGATCAGACGACGGAATCGACACTCGACGGATCGACGTCCGAGGGTGCGAACCTGTATCATGTTGGTCTGGATGGTTCCATCGGCAACGCCATTAATAGTTCCAGCATTTCGGTCGATCTCGGTTATCTTCCTTCGACGCCACAAGTCTTTGTTTCCTCCGATGGCCAAACGGCCATTACGCAATTCGGGACCGATATTTTCACCGTCGGAATTAACAATGGCAACATAACGGACATTATCCAAAATACGGGGCTGCTCGGTGTTTCCCCCGATTTCAAATATGTACTAACGACGAGTTCCTCTGCGAGCTTCGGCGCGGCTTTCATCAAATTTTGGAGCGTGAGCAACAATGTCCCAACGCTGATCGGCGAGACCAAAACAATTGTGAAAATGGGAGGCAACCGCGCGCTCTGGCTTTCGAATGACGATTTTGCACTCACCATCAATGATTCGACGGCTTCCAATCGGACCCATGTCACGGTCTATGATTTCAGCGGGGATTCTCTCACATCCATTCCCGATGCGGACGTCTCTATTTCGGCGGCAGCCTTTTCACCCGGTTCAAACGATCTCTTTGTCAGAAACCATTTAGAGGGCATCGACCGGATTCATTTTAACTCACCGGCGACCTACGTCCGCACGTCCATTATCTCGAACGATTCGGTGGACAGCATGGACGCTTCGAGCGATGGCTCGCTCTTGGTCTACACTTCCGCATCATCGGCACTTACGTACGGAACCCTTTTCGCTGTTAACGTCGCGGATACCAACAAAGTAACTGTGACGACGGGAGTCGCACAGCCGGTGTTATCTCCAAAAGCAGACAAAGTGGCCTACTCGAATTCAAATTCGGGTATTCAGGTCGTCTCAGTACAGACACCGCCTTAAGCAGAGATCAACTCAGCTTTTTTCGGCAGTCGTTTTCGAAGCCGAGCAATGGCCACCCTTCATGCATTTGGGATCCGTGCAGGAAGATTTGTGCGAGGATTTCATCGCGGTTGCTTTCGAGGCTTTGGCGCACTTGCCGTGGCAAACGCAGGAGGTTTTTGCTTTCGACGTTTTGGAGCAGGTTTTGCCTCCATCGCAGGCATAACCGGTGGCGGCGCTGAGAAAGAATCCGACTGTTAAGAGAAGAGCTACTTTACGCATGAGGTTTGGCAATTAAGAAATGGTAAAATAAGAAATGATAAAAACAGTAGCTATCCTGAACATTCGTTAAGAAAAAAGGTTTCACTCCTAAAATTATTCTCACCAATGACATTAGCAATGATCGGTCTCGGCCGAATGGGGGCCAATATGGCCGAGCGCCTTGTACTCAGTGGCCATACCCTGCTCGGCTTCGACCCAAGCGAAGAAGCCCGGCAAAAAGCGGCGTCCACGGGCATTTCTCCCTTTTCCAATCTTACGTCGATCGCGGCTGCTTTACCTTCGCCGAAAATTTTCTGGATTATGGTCCCGGCCGGCGCGCCTGTGGACGAGACCATTCAAAATCTTTTGCCACTTCTGAAAAAAGGAGATATTATAATCGATGGCGGCAATTCGTTCTATAAAGATACGATGCGGCGGGGCGAATCGCTGCAAAAAAGTGGGATCGCTTATGTCGATTGCGGGACGAGCGGCGGCATTTGGGGGCTGAAGGAAGGCTACAGCATGATGATCGGAGGGGATAAATCGGTGGTCGAGTCGCTCACTCCGATTTTTGAAACGCTGGCACCGGCGAAGGATATGGGTTGGGGGTACGTTGGGCCGAGCGGCGCGGGACATTTCGTGAAGATGGTCCATAACGGAGTCGAATACGGCATGATGCAAGCGTTTGCGGAAGGATTTTCAATTTTGAAGCATAAAAAAGATTTTTCGATCGATACGCATGAGGTAGCCGAAATTTGGCGCTATGGAAGCGTCGTTCGTTCGTGGCTGCTCGATTTGGCGGCAGACGCGCTGAAAAAGAATCCCAATCTCGATGGCATTGCGCCCATCGTGGTCGATTCCGGCGAAGGCCGTTGGACTGTGTTCGAAGCGATCGATAACGATGTGCCCGCGCCAATCATCACGCTCGCGTTATTGGAGCGTATTCGTTCTCGCGAGCAAGATTCCTTCGGCGATAAATTATTGGCGGCGTTACGGAATGAATTTGGCGGACACGCGATCACAAAAGAATAAGCATGGTAATTAAACCTGACCCCTGCGTCATCGTTATTTTCGGCGGCACCGGCGATCTTTCTCATCGGAAGATCCTTCCCGCTCTTTTTCAAATGTCGAGTGCAGGAGAAATGCCGGAAGGAACTGTTATTCTCGGTATTGGCCGAAATGAAAAGAAGAACGATGCGGGATTTCGATCGGACGTTCGCGATTCCATCACGCGTTCTGGAGTAAACGATTCTGCCGCGATCGACGAATGGTGCAAGAGTAAAATTTTTTATCAGGGGATCGGGAAAGGAACGAAAGCAAATTTCACGAAGCTCCGCTCCAAAATTATTACCCTTGAAAAAAAGCAGAAGCTCGGCGGGAACCGCATTTTTCATCTTGCGATACCACCGGAATCCTTCGGGCCCACCGCGAAATCATTGGGTGAAGTAAAGCTGAATAAATCGGAAGGATGGACACGCCTCGTGATAGAAAAACCGTTTGGGCACGACTTCCCCACTGCCGTTGCGCTCAATAAACTGCTCTATAAATATTTCACCGAAGAG
>DASYAJ010000001.1:0-2070 GCA_036501405.1 Kapaibacterium sp. (SeqCode) | reverse complement strand
AAAATAAATCGGAACTAACAATCAGCAGGAGCAGAATTTCGTAAATTTGCACTATGTTCGATTTAACTCCAGCGCATCTCCATCTTCTCGTGAACCATCTTCCGGTCGAAGGAAGCATTGCAGCGTTTTTGCTCCTTCTCTGGGCGCTCTTACGCCGTTCATCCGAACTGAAGCGCCTTGCGCTTCTGGCCTTCATCTTTGTTGGCATCTGCACGTTTGTGGCAGACCAAACGGGCGGTGGGGCCTCGCGCGAAATGCGAAACGTTAGCGGAATCGATATCGCGAAGATTCACGAGCATTCGCAGTCGGCTGATTATGCGCAAATGATCGCGTTTGGTGTCGCGGTTGTGTCACTTATCGGGCTGATTATCGCATGGCAAAAATCCGACACGCCGATTGTTTCTCACGACCGCGCCGAATACATTCGTCATCACAAAGAGCCGCCGAAGTGGGTGATGATTGTGGTTCTGATCGCGGGCCTTCTGGAAATGTCCGTCTTTGCACGCACTGCCTATCTCGGTGGCCTGATTCGGCATCCGGAGATTCAATCCAGCTTTCCGGTTCCAGCGGATACGTCGAAGCATTCGCAACCGCTATAAATACTTGTTCTCAACTAACTCCTCCTCTTCGTTGTTTATGCGGGCCTCGAGTTTTAAAGCATGACCACACACCAATTTGACGTAATTATTGTCGGCGCGGGCGGCGCGGGGCTTCGGGCTGCCGTCGAAATTCCGAAAGGATATTCCTGCGCTGTTCTCACGAAAGTGCATCCGCTTCGTTCGCATACCGGCGCCGCCCAAGGCGGCGTTTGTGCCGCGCTTGGAAACCTGGAAGAGGATAATCCCGAATGGCACACCTACGACACCGTTAAAGGTTCCGATTACCTCGGCGACCAGGACTGTATCGAGACGATGTGCCAGGATGCGCCCCGCGCTATCGTGGAATTGGAGCACATGGGGATGCCGTTTTCGCGCACCGATCAGGGCAAAATCGCGCAGCGCAGATTTGGAGGGCATACCCGTCCCATCGATCCGAGCGATCCCGACTCGAAGCGCGTCGCGGTGATGCGTTCCTGCTATTCTGCGGACCGCACAGGCCACACGATGCTCCACACGCTTTATGAAAATGCGCTGAAAAACGATGTTCGTTTTTTCAGCGAGTTTTTCGTCACGGAACTCTTTGTCGAGAACGGCGTCTGTTCCGGCGTCGCGGCAATAGAAATTTTAACGGGCGAAATTCATATCTTCCATGCAAAAGCTGTGATGTTCGCCACCGGCGGCGATGGAAGAATTTGGCGCATCACCTCGAATGCGCATGTCGGGACCGGCGATGGATTCATGCTTGCCTATAATGCCGGACTTCCGCTCGAGGATATGGAATTTATGCAGTTCCATCCGACCGGACTCTGGAAGTTGGGAATTCTTGTGTCCGAAGCGGCGCGAGGGGAGGGGGGAATTCTTCGCAATAAAGATGGGGAAGCCTTCATGGTACGCTATGCGCCGACAGTGAAGGACCTTGCTCCTCGCGATATGGTTTCGCGCGCCATTATTACGGAAATTCGAGAAGGGCGTGGCATTAAAGGTTCCGACGGGACCGATTACATTTTGCTCGATCTCACGCATCTCGATATTAAGATTATCACCGAAAAGATTCCGGAGATTGTCGGCTTTGCCCGGACCTATCTCGGAGTCGAGCCGACGAAAGAAGGAGTTCCCGTCCAGCCGACCGCTCATTATGTGATGGGCGGCATTCCAACGGACGTCAAAGGTCATGTGCGGCTCGATCATCAGGATGGCATTGTCAAAGGATTTTATGCAGCCGGCGAATGTGCCTGCGTCAGCGTGCATGGCGCGAACCGGTTGGGAACGAACTCGCTGCTCGATCTCATTGTCTTTGGGCGTCGTGGCGGAAAAGCGATTACCGAGTTTTTGAAAAACGGAGCCGATTATGCTCAACTACCGAAAAATGCTGGAGAAAAAACGAAGCAGCAGATCACCGATATTAAATCCCGCGCGACCGGAAATAAACCGGCGCCACTCCGGACCGAAATGCAGCAGATCATGATGGACG